>JBDTUW010000027.1:0-13802 GCA_040007555.1 Acidobacteriota bacterium
GAGGACCCTCAGGTACCGAATTACGGGCGTCCTGGAACGGGGCCGGCACTGAAGGAAGGCTGGGTTTTGGCAATCGAGCCGATGGTCAATCTGGGGGCTCACCACGTGAGTGTTGATGCGGATGGTTGGACGGTGAGGACGAAGGATGGATCGTTTTCGTCTCATTTTGAGCACACGATCGCGATTACTGAGGATGGACCGGTCGTCCTGACAGCGCTGGAGGATGGTACGGTAAAGCTCTGAACGAGGAGCGGCGCGAAATTTGCCTTGCAAAAGCCGCCAGTGCGGTTATAATAGGCGTTTCGCAATTTTGCCGGAGATTATCGCATTCGAGACAAGAGCGCAGGTCGGGCGTATGTCGAAGGAAGACGCGATAGAGGTACAAGCGACGGTGCTGGAGACTCTGCCAAATGCGATGTTCAGGGTCGAACTCGAGAACAGGCATCAGGTGTTGGCCCATATCTCGGGTCGGATGCGAAAGAACTTTATCAAGATTCTGCCCGGTGACAGGGTGCTGGTTGAACTCTCGCCCTACGATCTGACCCGTGGCCGAATAGTCTACCGGTTCAAATAGTTCCCCGAACGGACTGAAAGACGCTGAAGAAGAGGTCGACAGATCAGCGAGGTGAGAACCGAGAGAAAGTAAAGAGGCGGCAGTTATGAAAGTCAGGGCATCGGTCAAAAAGATTTGTGACAAATGCAAGGTGATTCACCGGCGCGGCGTGGTTCGTGTCATTTGTGTGAATCCAAAGCATAAGCAACGGCAAGGTTAAGCGTAGAGGTTCTGGAGGAACTGTATGGCTCGTATCGCTGGCGTGGATCTCCCGCCGCAGAAGCGCGCAGAAATAGGTTTGACGTACATTTACGGAGTCGGCCGGTCGCGTTCGAACCGGATTCTGAAAGAGGCTCAGGTGGATCATCACAAGAAGATCCGCGAACTGAGCGAAGAAGAACTCAGTCGTATACGTGCAATTCTCGATCAACAGGGAAATATCGAGGGTGACCTGCGCAAGCAGACACAACTCGACATCAAGCGATTGATGGATATCGGTTGCTATCGCGGGCTGCGCCATCGTCGTGGTTTGCCCGTGCGAGGTCAGCGGACTCATACCAATGCGCGAACGCGCAAGGGACCGCGACGCGCAACCGTCGCCAAGAAGAAGGCACCAGGCAAGAAGTAGGACTGCGTGAAACATGGCTAAACCGCAAACGACTGCAGGCAAGAAGAAGACTTTCAAGAAGCGCGAGAAGAAGGTTGTCCCACAGGGTGTGGTTCACATTCAGGCGACCTTCAATAACACGCTTATCAGCATCACGGATCTGCACGGCAATCTCGTCGCACAGTGCTCTGCCGGTGCCATGGGATTTCGCGGCTCTCGTAAGGGAACGCCTTTCGCGGCCCAACAGGCCGCAGCCAAGGCCGCCAACTTCGCGCGAGATTCGGGTATGCGGGTGTGTGAGGTACGTGTCAAAGGGCCGGGATCAGGACGCGAATCAGCGATTCGTGCCCTGCAGTCGGCCGGAATTGACGTCCGATTGATTCGTGACGTGACGCCGATTCCGCATAACGGCTGTCGCCCACCGAAACGCCGTCGCGTCTGATCGGTTCCGGAAGTCGGCGCGTGTGGAACAGGCAAACCACCGCTCTCCGAAGAACTGAACAGAGGGCGCAAGAGCGGGAAGCCGGGGGCCGGAAGCACGACCGCGAAGCAATTTTTTGAGGCAGCATGGGCCGGGAAAAGTTACGGGAATACGGAAGGGTGAACCAGGTGACCGTAACGACATCAACGGCAATAACGGAGGAAAGAGTTGGCTAGAGATCGAGGCAAACAGTGTCGCATGTGCCGAAGAGAAGGCATGAAGCTGTTTCTCAAGGGTGAGAAGTGCTACAAGCCGTCGTGCCCGATTGAGAAACGCGGTACGCAGCCCCCCGGTCAACACGGGCACAATGCGCGTCGCGGCAAATTGATCGGATATGGTGAGCAGCTTCGCGAGAAGCAACGCGTCAAACGCATCTACAACCTGCTTGAAGGCCAGTTTCGCAATTACTTTGAGAAGGCCGCGCAGCAGCGAGGTGTCACCGGCGAGAACCTGCTTTTCATGCTCGAGCGCCGACTCGACAACGTGATTTACCGGCTCGGTTTCGCAATGTCGCGTCGACAAGCGCGCCAGCTGGTCCGTCACGGACACGTCAGCGTCAATGGGCGCAAGGTCAACATCCCATCCTTCCAGGTGAAGGTGGGGGATGAAGTGGCGGTGCGCGACAAGAGCATCAGCAACGTGCATATTCAGGGTGCCTTTCAAACCTCGGGTGGGCGTGGACGCCCAACCTGGCTCGAAATCGCAAGCCCCGAAAAACTCGTTGCCCACGTGGTCGGCCAACCGCGGCGTGAAGACATCGACCAGAATATCAACGAACAGTTGATCGTCGAGTTGTACAGCAAGTAGTCACGAGCACGGCAGGAGCCGCAATGGATCAAAGGAGCGGCGCGCCGTGGCACCCGGCTGTCAATGCGCCGCCCGTAAGAGAGTGGGAGAAGAGATGGAAGCGACGATGTGGACGGGATTCCAAAAGCCAAAGCGTCTGTCATACGAGTCCGAGACGATGACGGAACGCTACGGCCAGTTCTATGCTCAGCCATTCGAGCGTGGCTTTGGAACAACAATCGGAAATAGCCTGCGGCGGGCATTGCTCTCCTCGATCGAGGGGGCTGCGATTACTGCCGTGCGCATTGAGGGAGTCCTGCACGAGTTTTCTTCGATTCCCGGGGTAGTCGAAGATGCAACGGACATCATTCTCAATCTCAAGCAAATCCCCTTCAAGTTGCATACGAACGAGCCAAAAACTCTGCGTATCTCCCGGTCCGAACCGGGTCAATTGCGCTCCGGCGACATTGAGATCGATGCTGATATCGAAGTACTCGATCCCAATGTTCCGATCGCAACCGTGAGCGAAGGCGGCAGTCTCAGTATTGAGATGCGGCTCAAGAAGGGCCGCGGCTACATTCCCGCCGATCGCAATTTCGATGACGACCTTCCGGTCGGCTATATTCCAGTCGATTCAGTCCATTCGCCAGTCAAGAAGGTCAATTTTCACGTCGAGGCGGCGCGACTTGGTCAGGACACTGACTACGACAAATTGACTCTCGAAGTATGGACCAATGGCAGCGTCTCTCCGGAGCGGGCAATCGGCCTGGCGGCGAAGTTGATCAAGGATCACATGACGATCTTTATCAACTTTGAAGAGGACGTCCAGGAGCCTGTCGAGACTCCCTCCGCGCGAGCTTCGTCAGCCTTCAATGAGCATCTGGATCGTTCTGTTGATGAACTTGAGCTGTCGGTTCGCGCCTACAACTGCCTGAAGAATTCCGATATCAAGTCAATCCGGGATCTGGTGCAGAAGAGCGAGAACGAGATGCTCAAGACCAAGAACTTCGGGCGCAAATCCCTCAACGAGATCAAGGATATCCTTCAGTCGATGGGTCTCGGCCTGGGAATGAAACTCGACGAACAGGGCAATCTGATCCACGCTGCCGGTCAGGATTAGCTCGAAACGACGCCCGAAGCACCAAAAAGACATTTAGGACGCAATAGCTATGAGACATCTGGTTGCACATCGAAAGTTAGGACGCACTTCTTCGCACCGGCGCGCGTTGCTGCGCAATCTGTGCACGTCGTTTGTTCTGCACGAAAGGATCGTTACGACTCTCCCGAAGGCGAAGGAGCTTCGACCCTTTGCAGAACGGGCCGTAACCCTCGGACGCCGAGCCCGCGCTGCTCGCGAAGCCAATGAGGCCGAGGCAGCCGTTCACGCAACGCGGCTCGCCGCTGGCTATTTCTTCGCCGGTAACGCCGGCGCCGACAGCAAACAACACGTCAAGGGTGCCGAGCGAACGGCCGGCGTCAAGGCGCTCAAAAAACTGACCACCGAGCTCGCCGAACGCTTTTCGGAACGTCCCGGCGGCTATACTCGCATTCTGAAACTAGGTCGCCGCAAGGGAGATGGCGCCGAAATGGCGCTGATCGAGTTTATCGGCAGCGAGACCAGAAAAGTGGTCGAGGAAAGGAAGACCGACAAGGCCGAGAAGGCCAAGCCCGGCAAGAAGGATGCGAAGGAAACCAAAGAGAAGAAGTAGTTGTGATTGAGAGAAGGCACTCTCGCACACCTTGCTGACAGCCTCAACCGTGCGAGGAATCACGCGGTTGAGGCTTTCGCTTTGTAAGCACCAGGGTCGCTATGAACAAGACTGAGCGCAAAACGAAACGGACCACGGGCCACACCGCGGAAGCCGCGGAAGAAGCAAAAGAGGATGGGCAGGAGACCGACGAAGCCGATGTGTCATCCGAAGGAGCAATCGCCGACGAATTGCTCGACCTTGATCAGATCAAGGACCTGATCGAATTGGTCGCCGCCAAAGACTTCACCGAATTTGAGCTTCAACGCGGGCGCTTTCGTCTGCGATTGCTTCGCGGAGTTCGCGCAAGCGATGGACACTCAGCGTCACCCTCACCAAACCCCGGCCCTGCAGGAGCAACCGCGGGTCCAGTGCCTTCACCTCCCGCTCCAGGACCTGTCGAAGAGGTTCTTCATATAGTCACCTCACCGATCGTCGGCACCTACTACAACGCCCCATCACCCACTTCTGAACCGTACGCTGGAGTGGGCGACAAGATCACCTCGGGTCAGACCCTCTGCATCATCGAAGCAATGAAGCTCATGAACGAGATTCAATCGGATGCCAGTGGAATTGTGGCAAAGATGTTCGTCGAGAATGGGCAACCGGTGGAATTTGGCCAGCCGCTGTTTGGGATCAGAACCTAAGCAAACCGAAGTTGCTGCCCGCATATACTCCGCATTATGTTCAAGAAGATTCTGATAGCGAATCGCGGTGAGATCGCATGTCGCATCATCTGGGCCTGCAAAGAGCTTGATATCAGAACCGTCGCGGTTCACTCCGAAGCCGATCGCGACGCGCTTCACGTTCGCTATGCAGATGAGGCGGTCTGTATCGGCCCGGCGCCCTCCGCTTTAAGTTATCTCAATATTCCACAGATCATCAGCGCCGCTGAGATCACCAACGTCGACGCGATACATCCGGGCTATGGGTTTCTCTCAGAGAATCCGTACTTCGCCGAGGTCTGCGAAGCCTGCAATGTGACCTTCATCGGTCCATCGCCGCAGGTCATTCGTCTCATGGGCGACAAGGCGACCGCGCGCAGAACAATGCAGGCTGCCGGCGTTCCCATCACACCCGGCAGTGAAGGAACCGTCGACGATGAAGAGACGGCGCTCAGCGAAGCGAGTCGGATTGGATATCCCGTCCTCATCAAGGCAACTGCCGGGGGTGGCGGACGTGGTATGCGTGTGGCGCACAACGCCACGGAATTACTAACCGCCTACCACACCGCGCGCGCCGAGGCTGAAGCCGCCTTCAAAAACAGCGGCGTCTACCTCGAACGCTATATCGAGAGCCCCAGACATATCGAGATACAGGTTCTTGGCGACAGCTTCGGTAACATCATTCATCTTGGCGAGCGCGAATGTTCGATTCAACGCCGACACCAGAAGCTGATTGAGGAATCGCCGTCTCCGGCAGTCAGCTGGGAGCTGCGGCAGGAGATGGGCAACATTGCCGTCAAAGCGTGCCAGGAAGTTGGCTACAGCAATGCGGGGACGATGGAGTTCCTGCTGGATGAACGCGGAAACTTCTATTTCATGGAGATGAACACGCGCATCCAGGTTGAGCATCCCGTCACGGAAATGGTGACTGTTTCGGATCTGGTCGCGGCGCAGATCAGAATCGCCGCGGGTGAGCCATTGAATCTCTCGAAGGAGGAATTGATCTTTGTGGGGCACGCGATGGAGTGTCGGATCAATGCTGAGGACCCCGAGACGTTCACGCCCAGCGCAGGACGGATCACGACCCTCAATCTACCCAGTGGCCCTGGCGTGCGCGTTGATACCGCGATCTACTCCGGCTATTTCATCCCTCCCTACTATGACTCCCTGATCGCGAAGCTGGTTGTTCACGCGCGCACGCGCGAAAGAGCGATCGCGCGCATGAAACGCGCCCTGGACGCAATGGTCGTTGAAGGGATCAAGACCACCATCCCGCTTCACCAGAAAATCCTCAATGAACGCGACTTTGTCGAAGGCAATCTCTCGACCCGCTTTATGGATAGATTCGCGAAGTAACGCACCCACCCATGGTGATTTCGGATTCTGGATGTTGGGTTTTTGATTCAGAGAACCATGGCTGCGCAGAGATCCAGCCAACAGCACCGCGTTCAAAAATCTAAACCCACAAATCTGAAATCTAAGATCGGGATTGCCTTCGCGCTTGCTCGTGTGCCAGACTCACCTGTTTTTCAACCCCAGTGAGAAAACACACCATGGAATTGTCAGCGCTTTTTCGCACTAAATCAGTAGAGCGGATTCAACGGGATGCGGAACTCGGACTGAGTGATGCTGAGGGGCATGGGTCAGGACTGAAAAAGACTCTCGGGGTGATTGATCTGACCGCGCTGGGTATCGCGGCCATCATCGGCGCCGGAATCTTTTCGACCATCGGCAATGCGGCCTTCAATGGAGGCCCTGCCGTTGCTTTCCTCTTTGTCTTTACCGCCATCGCCTGCACTTTTGCGGCACTCTGCTACGCTGAGTTCGCTTCGATGATCCCGGTAGCTGGCTCCGCATATACCTATGCATACGCATCGTTTGGTGAGTTGATCGCGTGGATTATCGGGTGGGATTTGCTCATGGAGTACGCGATCGGCAATATCGCAGTCGCGATTTCATGGAGCGACTATTTCACTGGTCTCATGGCGGGATACGGGTTTCATATCCCTGAGTATTTGACCATGGACTTCCTGAGCGCACTCCGCGGTCACGACAAGGTGAGTGCGCTGCTCTCCGCGGGCAACACCCTTGAACAGATCGCCCGCATGGACGGGATGAGCGGCGCCTACAACAGCTATCTCGCCTGGACCAACGCGCCGATGATCGGCGGGATTCACGTGGTCGCGGACCTTCCCGCACTGGCGATCGTCTTTATCATTACGGCGCTGGTTTATGTTGGCATCCAGGAGTCGAAGCGGGCTTCGAACATCATGGTGGCGATCAAGCTGAGCGTCATCTTCCTCGTCATCGTGCTCGGTTCGTTTTATATCAAACCTGAGAACTGGAGTCCGTTTGCGCCCAATGGTATGTCGGGGGTTCTCAAGGGAGTGTCTGCGGTCTTTTTCGCCTACATTGGCTTTGACGCGATTTCGACGACCGCCGAAGAATGCAAGAACCCGCAGCGAGACCTGCCGCGTGGCATGCTCTACTCCCTGGTCATCTGTACGGTGCTCTATGTTCTGATCGCGCTGGTCCTGACAGGAATGGTCAATCACACGAGGCTGGCGGTGGGCGACCCACTGGCCTTTGTGTTCGGTCCTGAAGGGGCGAACATTCCGTGGGTATCGGGGATCATCGCCATCAGCGCCGTGATCGCCATGGCCACTGTCTTACTTGTGTTCCAATTGGGACAGCCGCGCATCTGGATGGCGATGAGCCGTGATGGGCTTTTGCCGCGCATCTTCTCGGCGATCCATCCGCGTTTCAAGACACCATGGTTCTCGACGATCGTGACTGGCATTGTCGTCGCGGTCCCATCTCTGTTCATGAATCTCACCGAGGTGACGGATCTGACGAGCATCGGGACGCTGTTTGCGTTTGTGCTGGTGAGTGGAGGCGTTCTGATCCTCGACCAATCGAAGCAGAAGATCGAGCGTCGCTTTCGAGTTCCCTACATCAACTCAAAGTACATTGCGCCCCTGCTGTTTGTGCTGGTGATTGCGGCGCTTCTCTTTTTCAGTCCTGAGGGAGTCAGGAATTTCTTCAGTGCGACTGATCCGGCCGATCCTGGCATCGCGGCCTGGGATGTGCTCAAGCACCGGATTCCGCTTGCCGTCTTTATCGTCGTCGCGACGGTCATTACCTACTATTGCTTCAAGAAATCTCTTTCTCTACTTCCCGTGCTGGGAGTTCTCACCTGCGGTTATCTCATGACCGAGCTGGGCATTACGAACTGGATGCGATTTCTGCTGTGGCTGGCCGTGGGATTGGTTCTTTATTTCGTCTACGGGCGTACTCACAGCAAGTTACATACCCCTTAAGTGGCCCGACGAGTCGCGCCAGCAAAACCAACATCACCTGAATTGGCCCGCCTGTGACCATGCTTGCGCGATTTCTGCCGCCGTGCGCTCCCTCAGCCAAGACCCCCTTTGCCGCCTCCAGTTTTCTTAATGGATATCCAAATTCCTGTTAATTAAGCTTGGGCATTTCCAATAAATAGACTATACTCGCCCCACTTTTGGACAAGCGGAGAAACGGCGTTCGGGTCCCGATCCAAAGAGGGCCCTCGCTTAGGGATGATCAATCCGCACGGTGCACCAGCGTCGACTTAAATGCGAACGCAACGGATGGATGGCGATAGCGCAAGCTTGAAAATCCTATCTGTATTCTGAACAGATAAAAACCAGCGAGGACCGTATGAAGAGAAACATTACCCGAAATGCAATTTCTTCGTTGATCTGTACCTTCTTTGTCTTGGCACTTGCCTCAACGACATTTGCGCAAACAGGCACATCAAGTGTCAGGGGGGCGATTGCGGATTCGCAGGGCCAGGCAGTTGCCGGCGCGAGTGTGACCCTTAAGAACGAAGGAAGAAACTTCAGTCGCGCGACGACGAGCGACAGCAATGGCGCCTATGCGTTCGTCGCCATCCCTCCAAGTGTCTATGTCATTGAGATCGAAGCAAAGGGCTTCAAGAAATCTGTCTCGACTGACGTGAAAACACTGGTCGATACTGCCTCAACCTTCGATATCAGGCTTGAGGTGGGCTCGATTTCAGAGGTCGTCACGGTTTCCAGCGCTGGAGATCTAACGATTAATACGCAGGACGCTTCGCTCGGAACAGCAATTACCAACCAGCAAATTGTCGAATTGCCCATCGCAGACCGTAATCCTGCCACATTGCTTACGTTGCAAGCGGGCGTTACCAAGGAAGGGTATGTTGCGGGAGCGCGCAGCGACCAATCGAACATCACCCTTGATGGTGTCGACATCAATGAAGCCCAGACCAACTCGCTGAGTTCGCCCGTGCTGCGATTGAATTCGGAGGCGATCGAAGAGTTTCGTGTGACCACTTCAAATGCCAATGCAAGTCAGGGGCGCTCATCCGGCGCGCAGATATCGCTTATTACCAAGGGGGGTACCAACGATTTCAGAGGGGCGGCTTTTTACGGCGGTCGCAATGACTTCTTTGATGCCAACGATTTCTTCAATAATCGTACCATTGGCGCTGATGGTAAATCCGTTCCGAGACCAGCACGAAGAAGACACTTCTTTGGCGGGGCAATTGGCGGCCCGATCGTTCAGGATAAGGCGTTCTTTTTTTACAGCTATGAAGGATTGAGGGAAAAAAGAGGCGCTCCCGTGACTCGCACCGTTCCGTTGCCGAGTCTGGGGCAGGGGATAGTTCGCTTTCGCGATGCGACCACCGGGGCAATTTCGCAGATCACCGCTGCGCAGATTGCGGGTGTCTTCCCGAACGCAGGAACAAATCCTGCGGCGATTGCGGCTCTCGCGGCGGCTGCTGCAAAGTACCCCGCTAACGACTTCAATTTTGGCGACAGCGCGCCGGGCCGATTGTTGAACACCGCCGGCTATAGATTTAACGCGCCGCTGACTGAATATCGAAACTCACATGTTGGGCGGTTTGATTTCAACCTTTTCACCAACCACCAGGTGTTTGCCAGACTAAACTACATTGCCGACAACGTCGGCACCTCTCAGAATTTCCCTGACACGCCGCAACCGACAAATTGGGTTCACCCGAAAGGCATTGTCGGGGGGTATAGCTGGACCATTTCGAACAGCCTCGTGAACAATTTCCGTTATGGACTTACACGAGACTCCTTCAGCACGCAGGGCGACTCGAGTGCGAATTCGATCTCGTTCCGCTTCATCTTCAGTCCATTCCTGTTTTCGCGGACGTTGAGCCGGTCGACGCCGGTGCAAAATATCACCGACGATCTGTCCTGGACAAAAGGAAGCCACACATATCAGTTTGGAACGAACATCAGAATCATTCGCAACGAACGCTCCTCTTTCGCCAATTCCTTTGACTCGGCGATTACAAATCCGTCGTTCTATCCCGGTGGAGGAACGTCCATTACCTCGCCGATTCTCGCAGCTGGCTACAACATCAATGGGGCCGACATTTCGAGTGTTCAGAATGCCGTGACCGCCGTTATCGGTCGGTACAGCCAGTTTTCAGCCAACTTTATCTTCAATAAGGACGGCTCGCTGACATCTGCCGGTTCACCGAGCAAACGTACTTTTGCCACGGAAGAGTACGATTTTTATGTACAGGATTCCTGGAAGGTTCGATCGAATTTTACCCTCACCTACGGTTTACGCTACGGCATCAGCAAGCCTGTCTATGAGAAGTTCGGGTTTGAGGTGAAGCCGAACATCAGTCTGGGCGAGTACTTCGACCGAAGAGTCGCGGGGTGGAATGCTGGCAAACCGTACAACGAACCGATCTCGCTGGGTCTATCTGGTCCCGCAAATGGCAAGAGCGGCGCCTACAAGTATGACAAGAACAATTTCCAGCCGCGCGTTGCTGCTTCCTGGTCACCGGATTTCAAGACTGGGCCGTTACACGCAATTTTTGGTGGACCGGGCAAATCGGTGTTTCGTGGCGGGTTTGCCATGTTCAACGATTACTACGGGCAGCAACTTGCCGTGAATTTCGACCTCAACAACACGGTTGGTTTCTCCTCGAGTGCGTTGACTGCTGCCAATACCTTCAATCTGACCACTAATCCAGGGCCGCTCTTTACCGGCTACCAGCAAGCGGTTCGCGGCCTGCCGGGTGTTGTGGTGCCGGCCAACATAACGTTCCCGCGCACTCCGATTACGCGCGCATTCCCGGGCAATATTGAGACCAGTCTGGACGATTCGATCGTCGCCCCGACGCATTACAACTACAGCTTTACTTTTGAACGGGAACTTCCTTTCGGCACGATCCTTCAGCTTTCCCTGGTCGGACGTAATGCCAGGAAGCTTCTGGCTACACGCGACATTATGTCGATCAACAATCTGAGGGATCCTGTGTCAGGTATGGATTGGTACACCGCGGGCGGTATGCTCGAGACGTTCAGGTCCTCGGGTCGCGCGGTGTCGAGCGTTGCCCAAATTCCATACTTTGCGAATCTGTTCCCCGCGACTCTGGCGGCTTCACTCGGTTTGAATCCCGCCTATAACCAGACACAGGCGGTGTATGCGCTAACCGTACCGGCAGCTTTAGGCGGTGACAGCGGGTACAACTACGGAAATGACTGGACGAGTGCGTTGTTGGATATTTCGACACTCAGCAATGCGACCTGCAATCCCCCGAACCCAAACTTCAGCAGTGCCTGCCACTCTTTCTACCAGCCGCAATGGGGAACTCTCGGCGCCTGGAGTTCGATCGGGAATTCTGATTATCGAGCCTTTACCGTCTCCCTCCGTCAAAGATTCAAGGGGTCTCTGACGATGGACTTCAACTACACCCTTTCGAACTCCAAAGATGACGCTTCCGGCCTGCAGACGGCGAGCACTACGGGGGTTAACATCCTCAACCCGTTCCTCCAGAGAGATGGCTACTCATTTTCGGATTTCGATGTGCGTCATATCCTCAACACCAACTGGGTCTGGCAACTTCCAATCGGGAAGGGGCACTGGCTACTCGGAAGCAGCGGCAGGGCAATGGACAGCCTGTTGGGTGGCTGGCAGCTTTCCGGCATTGTCCGATACAACTCCGGTCTCCCCGTTTCCACTCCCTTCGATGACGCTCGCTGGGCGACCAACTGGAATGTGCAGAGCAACTCCACCAGAACCAGACCGGTTGACACCTGTTCGACGCGGGGCGGCGCGCTATTTGGCTGCAACGCGACAGCGGCATTCCAAAGCTTCCGCAACGCTCGACCGGGCGAGACAGGTGAACGCAACGTCTTCAGGAATGTTGGGACCGTGAGCACCGATGTTGGTATGGGCAAGACGTTCAAGATGCCCTGGAGTGAAGGTCATGCCATACAGATCCGTTGGGAGGTTTTTAACCTCTTCAACTATCAGGCGATGGGTGCCTTTGATGCGAGCCGGAGCGGTTTTGGAATTCCCCTCGACCCGGCCACCAAACTGCCACCGGTAAACTTCAGTCGTTATACCGCGATTCAGGGAAGTCCTCGTTTTATGCAGTTCTTCCTAAGATACAGCTTCTAATCAGTGAGGAGTGGCGAGCGATATCGTCACTCGCCACTCCTCACTGTATCTCATCGCGAAGATGCTCCTCTCCGTGGTGCCCGTCTATTTCCGTGTCAGAACTTTGAAGGTAAATGGGAGGACATTGCGGTCATCGGCAGGGTGGCTCGCGATCGTTTCTTCGATCCACTCGACTTCATTCAGTTCAGGAAAGAACGTATCCGCTTTGATCTCCGCTTCCACCAGGGTGAGATAGATTCGATCAGCCAGCGGCAACGCGACACGGTAGATATCACTTCCACCTCCGACAAAGACCTCACTCTCATCACGAGCTCTGACCATCTCGATCGCGTCTTCGAAAGAGTGCGCGATGAAACAGCCCGGAGCCTGAAAATCGAGATCACGCGTCAGGACGATCATCGTGCGACCCGGGAGAGCTTTTCCAATGGAGGTGAAGGTCTTTCGCCCAACAATCAGGTGATGCCCCATCGTCAGCGTGCGGAAGCGCTTGAGGTCGGCGGACAGACGCCACGGCAAGTGGTTATCAATACCGATTCCACGCTTTCGATCCATCGCAACAATCAGCGAGGTGATCAAACTGCCACCCTCGCCTTGATATGCGGATGCGCCTCGTAACCGCTGAGCCGGAAATCCTCATACTCAAAATCAAAAATGGATCGAACCAGTGGATTGAGTGTCATCCGCGGCGCGGGATACGGCGTGCGCTCCAGCTGAATACGAGCCTGATCGAGATGGTTGAGATAAAGATGCGCATCTCCGAGTGTATGAACCAGCTCACCGGCCTCGAGATCGCACACCTGCGCGATCATCATCAAGAGTAGAGCGTAGGAGGCAATGTTAAAGGGCACACCAATGAAGATGTCAGCTGAGCGTTGATAGAGCTGACAAGACAATGCGCCGTTTGCGACGTAGAACTGAATGAAGGCATGGCACGGTGGAAGCGCCATTTGCCCCAGCTCCCCTACGTTCCAGGCGCTGACGATCAGCCGGCGCGAGTCAGGAGTGTTGCGGATCTGTTCGATAAGCTGAGTAATCTGATCAACGCTGCTTCCATCGGCGGACCGCCAGGCACGCCACTGAGCGCCGTAGACGGGTCCCAATTCGCCATCGGCATCCGCCCACTCATCCCAGATGGTGACGCCATTGTCGCGCAGATACCGGACATTGGTCTCACCTCGAAGGAACCAGAGCAATTCATAAATGATGGACCTCAGATGAAGACGCTTGGTTGTGAGGAGTGGAAACCCGAGGCGCAGGTCGAAGCGCATTTGATGTCCGAAGGACGAAAGCGTGCCGGTGCCGGTGCGATCCTCCCTGGCCAATCCGTGGTCAAGCACGTGCCGCATGAGATCGAGATATGGTTGCTCCAGCGATTGAGTCATGGTGACGCCGGTCAATATAGCAGATCAGGGGTCAGGGGGTCAGGGTCAGTTGTCAGTTGTCAGGGATCAGGGATCAGGGATCAGGGATCAGGGGGCAGGGATCAGGG
>JBDTUW010000028.1:0-13619 GCA_040007555.1 Acidobacteriota bacterium
GAGCGTCGAAATCGGCTTCAGATAACCGCGTATGCGCAGCTCCTTCCCGTTCGTCATTCCGCCCTCGAGTCCACCGGCACGGTTTGACATTCTGCCGAACGAACGCGACTCACTATTATAGCTGATTTCATCGTGTACGCGCGAGCCGGGCATTGAAGCGTTGAGGACGCCGGTGCCCAGTTCAACTCCCTTGACTGCGTGAATCGACATGACTGCTTGCGCCAGTTGCCCGTCCAGCTTTTCGTTCCAGCTGACGTGAGACCCAAGCCCGGGGACGCAACCTCGCGCCACAATCTCAAAAATGCCGCCCAGGGTGTCTCCGTCACGTTGAGCCTCATCCACTCTGGTCTTCATCACCTGCTCGGTCGATTTGTCGGCACAACGCAGAACTGTGTCATCCGTAATGGCGGCAATACGGTCCCACTCAATCTCCTCATCCGGGACAACCACTCCTCCAAGATTGGTCACGTGACTTGCGATCTCGACCCCGAACTCGGCCAGAAGCAGGCGCGACAAACTTCCCGCGGCGACGCGCATGGTCGTTTCGCGCGCGCTTGCCCGTTCCAGGATGTCTCGAAGATCGCGCCGATCATACTTTTGCCCGCCGACCAGATCGGCGTGTCCGGGCCGCGGCCGGATGACGCCGCGATCTCTTGTGGGAGGCGCATCGGGTTTTTCCGTTGCCATGACCTCGGACCAGTTCTTGAAGTCGCGATTCTCTACGACGAGGGCAATGGGTGAGCCAATGGTCTCGCCGTGACGGACGCCGGAAAGGATTTGCACGGTATCCGTCTCGATCTTCATTCTCCCGCCACGCCCATATCCCTGCTGTCGTCTCCATAACTGGTGATCGATGGCGCCGGCATCGACCGGGAGGCCCGCCGGCAACCCTTCGATGATTGCTACCAGCGCCCGTCCGTGCGATTCCCCTGCTGTTGTGAAATTGAGGGTCATGTTTCTGGCGATCCGCAGTCTCTTGTCTTACGCGACCTCAAGCTGTCGAGCTTTAAGGTATTTTATCTTATCGCGCAATTCAGCCGCGCGTTCGAACTCAAATTTTCTGGCTGATTCGCGCATCTCGCTCTCGAGTCGCACGATCGTACTCGCCAGTTTCTCGGCGTTGTAGTCATCAAACGCCTCGAGGTTGATCGGCACCTTGAAATAGTCAGCCTCGTAGGCAGTCACGAGAGTCGCTTCAATTGGTTTGATAATTGATTGAGGCGTGATCCCGTTCTCTTCATTGTATTCCATCTGTCGTGCGCGACGCCGATTGGTTTCACCGATCGCCCGCTTCATTGATTCGGTCATCTTATCCGCATAAAGAATCGCCTTGCCACGCGAATTGCGCGCCGCGCGACCGATCGTCTGAATCAGTGAGGACTCACTTCGCAGGAAGCCCTCCTTGTCAGCATCGAGAATTGCGACCAGGGACACCTCGGGAAGGTCGAGGCCCTCCCTTAACAGATTGATGCCGACCAGGACGTCAAATTCGCCGCGCCTCAGATCGCGCAGTATCTTGATGCGCTCAAGCGTCTCTACCTCAGAGTGGAGATACCTTACCTTGACGCCCAATTCGGCGTAATAGTCGGTCAGATCCTCGGACATCTTCTTCGTCAGTGTTGTGACCAGGACCCGTTCGGCGCGGCCGACACGTTCGCGCACTTCCGCGAGCAGATCATCGATCTGGCCGCGGACTGGCCGAACCTCAACCTCCGGATCGAGCAATCCAGTGGGACGGATTATCTGCTCCACAATCTCACCACCGGTCTGCGTCAGCTCGTATGGGCCGGGAGTAGCGGAGACATAGATCACCTGCTTGACGCGACGCTCCCATTCTTCAAACCTGAGCGGACGATTGTCGAGTGCCGAAGGAAGCCGGAATCCGAAATCAACCAGAGTCTGTTTGCGCGAACGGTCGCCATTGAACATCCCGCGAATCTGCGGGATCGATTGATGGCTCTCGTCCACCACCACCAGCGCATCTTCCGGGAGATAGTCGTAGAGGGTTGGCGGAGGCTCACCGGGTGTGCGTCCCGTCAGATGTCTCGAGTAATTCTCCACCCCACGGCAGAATCCGAGACTGTTGAACATCTCGAGGTCGTACATCGTGCGCTGATGGAGCCGCTGCGCCTCGATCTGCTTTCCCTGGAGAATCAATTGCGGCTCCCAGAGCTCGAGTTCTTCCTTGATCGTCTTGACGGCTCGCCTGATCGTGCCGACAGGAGTTACATAGTGAGACTTGGGGTAGATCGGAACCGGTTCATCGTGTTTCTTCAGGACCTCGCCCAACAGGGGATCGATGGTGGATATCGAATCGATCTCATCCCCAAAAAGTTCGATGCGGTAAGCCTGATCCTGGTAGCTGGGATAGACCTCGACGACATCGCCGCGAACTCGAAAAGTGCCTCGTCCAAATTCTATATCGCTGCGCTCGTACAACAGTTCGACGAGTTTCTTGAGGAGCTCTTCGCGTTTTATCCGCTGCCCGGGTTCGAGCTTGATGAGCATCCCGTAGTAGGAGCTTGGATCGCCGATTCCATAAATGGCCGAGACGGAGGCAACGATGATGACATCGCGGCGCTCGAAGAGCGATCGAGTCGCAGAGAGCCTCAAACGATCAATCTCTTCATTGACCGTCGACTCCTTTTCGATATAGGTGTCGGTGGCGGCGACGTAGGCCTCCGGCTGATAGTAATCGTAATAGCTGACGAAGTATTCGACGGCGTTCTGGGGGAAGAAGCTGCGGAACTCCTGGTAGAGCTGAGCGGCAAGGGTCTTGTTGTGGGCCATGACGATGGTTGGCCGGTTGACGTGTTCGATCAGCGAGGCAATGGTAAAGGTCTTGCCGCTTCCCGTGATGCCGAGCAAAACCTGATGCTTCTCCCCATCGTTCAGGCCGCGCACGAGCATCTCAATGGCGGCAGGCTGGTCGCCACACGCTGCATAGTCTGAAACAAGCTTGAAGTTCTTCATGACCTGAAAACCTCATTATAGGCGTGGGTCTCGGACGGGGCAAATGGCGGAAGCGGGCAGGGGTCAGGGGGCAGTGGGCATTGGTCAGGGGTGCAAAGGCCCGGAGGAAGAGATCGGGAGTCGGCGTTCGTAGTACCGCCTTGAGGCGGAATCTCGGATATCGCGTCATTCCGACTGAAGGCGGTACTACGAACGTCCGAACGCGGCCAGGGGCCAGGGATCGACTGACCCCTGACCCCTGACCCCTGGCCCTGACGCCCCTAGAAGGTGTAGCGCAGTGCGAACTGCATGATGCGGCCGGCCTTCGTCTCACCCAGCGGCGTTTGAGTCGCTTTGAAGACGCCGAACTCTGCCGGGATCGTGCCACCAAGAAGGAACGGATCCGGCGGAAGCCCGAAACCGGAGCCCGATGGTGCCGTGAAGCGCTGGGTATTTGTCACATTGAAGACCTCCCAACGAAAGGTGATCCGGTGGCCCTCAATTGGCAGATTGAACGTCTTGTGCAGGCCAAGGTCGAGTGAGACGTAACCTGGCTGCCGGAAGACGTTGCGGTCTCCCGCGTCGCCGGGGAATGGATCGCGGAAACTCGCAAACGCGTATTGCGGATCGCTGAACAGATTTGGAGTTCCGTTGACGTTGCTCGACGGCGAAGACTCGAGCGGGCGGACACGGACCATTCCCGCTGAGCTTTGCCAGTTGGTCGCCCATCGTCGGAATGCAAACGGTCGGCCGGTTCCGACACCCGCAGTTGTCGTCCCGTCTCCGTTGATCGGGAAACCGGAATTCCACCGGAAAATGCCCGTCAATGCCCATCCGCCAACGATCGCATTGGCGAACTTGGGAGCACCACTCCCAAACCGTTTGCCGGCGCCAAAGGGCAGCGCCGCAACCCAGTTCGCGTTGATGATGTGACGTACATCGAAATCAGAACTCGCGTAATTGGTCCGAAGGTCCAGCGGGTTGTAGATCAGTGCCGATCCCGAGAAGGCCCGTGAATTCTGCAGACCCGAGGCATTATCCAGGGAATGGCTCATCGTGTAGTTAAAGTCGACCGTCACCTCCTCCTTCAAACGCTGACGGACATTGAACTGAAGCCCGTTGTAGTTCGAGGTAGCGATCGTCGAGAACACCGAGAGGGCCGCGTATTGCGGATGTACAAAGGTGTTGTCCGCAAAAGCAAATGGAGTATTGTTCCAGAACAGATTCGACTGCAGGAACGTGTAGTCGAGCGTATTCCGTCCACCTACAACCGGAAGCGCTATCTGACGGTACATCCGCTGAGTGGGGGACAGAGTCTGATTCTGACCGAGTACATTGAAGACACCGCCGATGCCTGGGAAGACATTCTCAAAGAATGGGATCTTGCCAACGGAGGCGATCGGGACAGACTTGTAGCGCATCTCTATCAACTGACGCATGGCCTCGTACCACGTCGCGCCCGACTGCGGATCGCGAATGTTGTTGAAGTGCATGACGTCGCGCTGTGCGAGAAGGTCACGCGAGAAGCGGCCAACATAGCTCGCCTCGAAGGAGAGCCCACGACCGATTTCACGGCCATACGAGAGGTTAAAGTTGTAAGTGTAAGGCGTCCTCAGATTGTCATCGAGCGACGACTCGATCCGCTCCCCATCGTCGGCCGGATGAGTGAGTGGGAAGGATATTGTGTCGTCGAACCGGCCGGCAATCAGCGGAAGCGTGCGGACATTGGGAATCGAGCCGGTAAAGAGCGGCGCCAGCTTGGTCGAAACGTTGAAGGTGTTCGCGGAAACCTCAGCTGCCGACGCAAACCCGAGCGTGTTGTTGAGGTCGAAAGAAACCGCAAGCTGGCTGCCTATGCGGTCATAGGTCATGCGGAAGCCGCCCCGAATGACGCTCTTCCCGTTACGGCCCACCAGCCGGCCGAGAAAGTTATCACCAAGATCCGGCGACCAGGCCACGGCAACCGATGGCGCAAAATTGTTCCAATCCTGCGAGTAGAAGCCCGGTCGATCATTCTTCTTGCCAGCCAGATCGATCGTCAACAACTCATTGTACGGGATTCCCTTATTCGCCCCTTCAACGCGCTTGTCGAAGAACTCGCTGAGACTTGTTGTGGGTTTGACCTGGAACCCGTTGACCTCGTAAACCGGTGTCGAGGTTGACCAGCGCATGCCGTAGGTCAACGTCAGATTCGGTTTCATCCGCCAGCTGTCCTGTGTGTACCCTTCGTACTCCTGTGTGGCGAACGTGCGGATCGCCGAGTCGCCAACTGGTAGCAACTTGCCATCAGCTCCATAGAGAAGGTTGGCTGAGTACTCCGAGAAACGCCCGATCAAAGCGGCAAGTGCGTTACCCAGCGGAACGACGCTGGCTGGGGCAACATCCTTGAAGATTGCGGCCCCGGCACCGTCAGCTCCGGCGTTTGTCAGGACTCCACCCGAGCCGGCATATCCAGATGGGTTGGTTGAGACGAAGTCGTAGGAGTTGGCGAAGGTATTACGCCGGTTTTCGATAAGCCGGACATTACCGCCGAACTGCAGCGTGTGGTTGCCTTTGACCCAGGAGAGGTCATCGACAAAGTTGTGCACGGGAGTCACGCGACTCAGCGTGCGAGTTGGCGTCGGGTCGTAAATGAAACGGAATGCGATCTCATTCTCCGCCGAATCGCCCTGGCGGCTGAATGACGCTCGCGTTACTCCGTAGCTGAACTTGTTGAGCAGCGTGTTCGAGATCGTCCAGATGTGTCCCACTGCGATTCCTTTGGGATGCACCCAGTTGGTGGGGCTCGGCAAATCAGGGAAGTCCGAAGTGTTTGCGATATTGTCGCTTTGATAGTTGCTCCGCACGAAAAAGTTCTGACTGTCATTCAATTTGAAATCGAGGCGCGCAATGTAGGTGTTGAGCGACGAGGGGGTGCGTGAGTTGAACCGATGCTCACCGGTATTCAACCCGTCCCCGCCCGGGGAGTTCGCAGGATAGCGGCGCGCCTTGTCTGCGAGGTAGGCGATCGCGGACTGGTTGATTCCGGGTGAAACGCCATTCGCCGCGACGTAGGCGGCGTTGATCTGGGCTGCATTCAATTCGAGGCACTTGCGACCCGGGTTTCCAATCGTCGGACAAGGTGATCCCGAGGCACTCGTGGTTTCGTACCGGATGATCCCCTGACCAAGACTGGCCAGCGGCACCGTTCTCGTGACACCGGTGGCTGTCGCCTCTCTCAACCCTTCGTAGTTGAAGAAGAAGAACAGGCGATCCTTTTTGATCGGCCCTCCGATGGATCCACCAAAGATGTTGCGGAGAAGTTGCGGACGCGGAACTCGTTCCTCACCGACCCTTGCCAGGCCTGCGAGAACCTGCGTGTCGGATGCCACATAGCGTCCGGCGGAATTACTGAAGAAGTCGTTTGCCGTAGTGATCGTGTTGCGATGAAACTCGTAGAGTGAGCCGTGTAACTGATTGTTCCCGGAACGCGTGACAAGCGACACCTGTGCGCCCGATGAGCGGCCGAAATCGGCATTGGGATTTGTGGTGATGACACGAAACTCCTGAACGGAGTCGGGCGTCACTCTGAGGACGCTTGCAAATGCCTCCTCGGTGACCACATCCACGCCTGACTGCTGCTCGTTGACGTCGATTCCATCGAGTGTGATGTTCGACTGATCGGCGCGCGTACCGTTAACGAACCCACCACGTGTGACACCCGATTGCAATGAGAGCAATCCGACAACATTGCGCGCATTGAGCGGAAGGTCCACGATCCGCTTGTTCTCAAACGCATTCCCCAGGGTGGCGTCAGTTGTATTAATGGGGGCCTCGACGCTGCCGGAGACCGTGACGACATCCGTGACGCTGCCAACCTCGAGCGAAAGTGGAACGTCGATCGGAGTGTCGACGAGCGCCCTTACCTCCGTAATACTGACTTTCTTGAAGCCCTGGGCTTCAGCCTCAAGCCGGTAAGTTCCAGGCGGGAGCGCATTGAAAGTGTAACCGCCGGCCTGGTTCGTCACCTGGGTGCGCACCTGGTTTCTGGTTGTATCGGTCAGCTTGATCGTCGCCCCAGCGATGGGCTGACCTTGCTGATCAGTTGCCGTTCCGCGAACCGTGCTCGTCTGTGCGAAAGCTGCGCTCGAAAGAAGCAGACAGCAAATCAACGCCATCCAGCTCGTACGCGTCATTAGTCTTACGCTTGAATGCATTTGATCCTCCTGCAGGGACTTCAACGAATATGGATACTCATTCGCCGATGGTGAAAACATCGCATGTCGCGATCCATTTGGATTGACGATCCTGGTGGTCTCTTTGAAGACGTAAGTGATTTCAGCTCAATCACTTGATTTGGAGCGATTTCCACAAAAATGGCCGCCAAATCAACATCGGAATGTGCAAGAGTCATTCCATTCCGAGGCTCTCGCTACGCGACTCTGTAAAGTCGTGACTGCCAATAGCAAAAGTGAGGAAAGAGATACTCGTCCCTGAAAAGAGGATGCAGAATATTCAAGAGAACTGCAGATTCTTGGATATGAGAGCGTCGCTTGTGAGCACCGTGAAGTCTGGTTATTATCGGCAGGATGAAAATCGCCATTGCGCAGATCGCCTCCGTGGTTGGCGACCTGGAAGCGAATCTCAATCAGCACCTTCAGATTGTCGAGCACGCAGTCACGGCGCGAGCCGATCTTGTCATCTTCCCCGAGCTATCTCTCACTGGTTATGACGTGCGCGAACGCGCTCCAGAGTTCGCCGTCAACGCGCAGTCCTCCCGATTGCGGCCGATCGTCGAGGCGAGCGCCGAAATCGACGTCCATCTCGGCTTCATCGAACAAGGAGACGATTTCCGCATCTTTAATAGCAGCCTCTACGCTGCCCGCGGTTTCGTGCGCGCGGTGCATCGGAAGACTTATCTGCCGACGTATGGACGCTTTGACGAGGGCCGGTACTTTGCGGCAGGTGATACGGTCAGAGCATTTGACTTGTGCGCTGATGAAAGTCGTTTGGCGAAGTCGAGCGGTGTCGGAACGCTGCGCACGGGATCGATAATATGCGAGGAGCTCTGGCATCCGTCGGTTGCCTGGCTGCTTGGTCAGGATGGCGCCCAGTTGCTTCTCGTCCAGGCAGCGGCATCGGTGCCCTCTGGATCGGCGCCCGGCGCGGTACCGGCTGCGCTTCAATCCTGGGAGGCCCTTGCAGTCTCGGCTGCCATCAGCTGTGGCGCATTTGTTGTCGTCGCGAACCGAGTGGGGAGCGAGGCGGATTTCAATTACTTCGGGTGTTCGTTCGTGGCGAACCCGACCGGGGAAGTGACGGCGCGCGCGGAAGGTGCCGAGTCGAAGGTGCTGCTGGTTGAAGCAGATTTTGCCGAAGTAGGTCGTGCGCGGACGAGCATGCCGTTGCTGCGTGATGAGCGACTCGATCTGACCGGCCGTGAACTCGAGCGTATTTCCAGGAGACGATTCGGCGTCGATTGAACAGATTCCGCGCCCTGGAATTAGCCATGAACTTTCCGCAGTCAGTCTCCTACCTCAACGGCCTGGGCAACGAGATACTCTCGATGAAGCTTGGGCTCGACAGCATGAGGCGGTTGGCGAGCGAACTCGGTGATCCACAAAAAGAGGTGCCCGCCGTTCACATTGCAGGCACCAACGGAAAGGGCTCAACCGCCGCGATGACCGCAGCCATCGTCGAGCGGGCGGGCCTCAAGGTTGGACTCTACACTTCACCCCACCTCATCGATATTCGAGAGCGCATCAAAGTCGGCGCCCTCAATATCGCTGAAGAGGACTTCGCGCGACTTGCCAGCGAGGTTTCTCTCGCGGGTCAGCGCCTCGTATCACGTGGTGAGTTGCCCGCCCTTCCGACCTTCTTCGAGCAGGTCACCATGATCGGCTTCCTGTACTTTCTCGAGCGGAGGGTAAAGCTCGCCGTGCTCGAAGTCGGACTTGGAGGACGCCTCGATGCGACGAATATCTGCCGTCCCCTCGTCATTGGACTGACCCCGATTGCGAAAGATCATGAGAAGTATCTTGGCGATACCATCAGCGCGATAGCTTCCGAAAAGGCAGGCATTATTAAGGAGGGTGTTCCCGTCGTTTCGGCCTCCCAGCCGCCTGAGGCCCTGCGCGTGATCAAGGATCGGTGCGCCGAACTTGGCTCGGACCTGACCCTCGTCGAGGAGTCGACTTCGGAGACTTCAGCGCGCCGCGAAGGATTCTTCAATCTGCATCTCGAAACGTCGGCGGGCAGCTATGACGTGAGACTCAATCTCCGCGGCCGCCACCAGGTGGGTAACGCCGCGACGGCGATCCACCTGGTAGAGAAGCTTGCAGAACATGGGCTGCCAATCGAAACATCGGCCATCGTTTCCGGCATCGAAAGTGTCAGCTGGCCGGGTCGCCTCGAAATACTGAAGACTCGGTCTGGAAGAGACTTGTTGCTCGATGGCGCACACAACCCGGATGGCGCGCGCAGCCTCAGACGATTCCTCGAAGAGGAATATGCTGACCGGGCAGTGACCCTTATCTTTAGCGCCATGTCTGATAAGGCGCTGGAGGAAATGACGCAGACGCTCTTTCCCATCGTGCAGACAGTCATCGCGACGCGAATCGGGAATCCACGAGCAGTGGAGCCGGCCGTGATCGCGCGTCAGGAACTGAGGATTGGGCGGCGGGTGTTGACGGCGGAAACTTCTGTCGAGGCAATGGCGTTGGCGGAGACGGAAACCTCCGTCACTGGTATCATTTGTGCAGCCGGCTCGCTTTATTTGATCGGTGAGCTACGCGCCCAGCTACTGTCCTCGTCGGGCGAGCGATAATCCGTCACAATCGTTGGTAAGTTGACCGGGCGTTGGTAAGTTGACCGGGCGTTACTTGACCGCGGTTCCGCTGCGGCTCCACTTCGTCTTGGTGAAGAAATCGAGTGGCAGGAAACCCGTTCCCGGGGAATCCGGATCGCGCGGATTGTAGGACCAGTGCACGTAAAGGGCACGGGCGATGATGTTATCCCGTGGCACAAAGCCCCAGTACCGGCTGTCCAGGCTATTGTCACGACTGTCGCCCATAACAAAATAGCTGTCTGGCGGGACGGTAACTGGTTCGGCGACGGCGTACTTCATGCCGTGGGCCTCGAACGCCTCGCGCATACTGCTGTCTTCGCGCTCAGCGTAATAGACTTTGTATTTTGCCCCTGCGGGCGGTGGGTCAGTTTTGATCTCCTCGAGCGCTGAGCGCTCGGTTCCCGTGAGGCGCACCGTGACATGTTGTTCAGGAATCAGCTGGTCGTTGACATAGACCTCGGTGCCGCGGACGTGGACCTTGTCTCCCGGAAGGCCAATCGCGCGTTTGACGTAATTGACCTTTGGATCGCTGGGCAGCTTAAAGACGATGACGTCGCCGTGACGGATTTCCCGGGTCGGCAGCATCCAGCTCAGCCACTTGGTCGGCTTGCCAAAAACGAACTTGTTGACGAAAAGATTGTCACCGATATTGATGCTGTTCTGCATCGAACCGGTTGGCACCTGCACAGCCTGCGCAATGAAAGTCATCAGAAAGAGCGCCATGATGACCGTCACCAGGCCCTGTTCAAGAAAGTCGCGTATCGCTGACTTTGGTTTTGCCATCTGTGTTGTGGTTACCGTCGGTGCCAGAATGCCCCGTTGCTCCTCTTGTGGTCTCGCCATATCCTCACCTTGAAAACGACCGAACGACCGACTTCCAGATGACGGAGTCTATCTTCAGCGCCGTTGTCGCGCAACTCCAAGGGAGTTGGAGGCACCACGAAGTGGCGCAAGTCCTATAGCCCAGTGCGTGAGCGCTGGGTCGAGTTGCCCTCTCCAAGCAAGCGCCGAAGGCCCGAAAGACCGGTTTCGATCGACCGTCTTTCGGCCCTTCGGGGCTGCAAGAATTGAGGAACCGTGAACCCAGCGCTCACGCACTGGGCTATAGGACTTTCACCGCTTCGCGGTTGGGATAAAAATGGCCAAACTCCAGGCAACTCCAAGAGAGTTGGGGCAGTTGGGCGACTACGCGCCCCGCGGTGAAGCGAAGCTTGGCAGAGGGTTTCACGCCGTGCCGCCTGGCCAGAGCTCAAACATCAAAAGGGTCCAGATAAGTTTCCTATTATCGGCGACGCCGCGGTCGTGATCGGCGATCAATTGCTGCACGAAGGCGGGATTGAAGAGTCCGCGCTGCCGTAAGCGGCCCTGATCGAAAGTGTCGTTGACCAGTTCCTTCAACTCGCCCTTGATCCACTTGGCGACTGGCATGCCGAACCCCTTTTTGGACCGCGTGGTGATCTGCGGCGGTAATTTCGATTCCACCGCCCGCTTGAGGATGTACTTCGTCGTCATTCCGCGCAGCTTCAGATCAACCGGTAGACACGTCAGATACTCGATGAACGTATGGTCCAGAAATGGCGCCCGTACCTCCAGCGACGCTGCCATGCTGGCCCGGTCGACCTTGACGAGGACGCATTCCGACAAATAATGCGTCGCATCAAGCCGCATCATTCCTTCCACCAGACTCTCGCCATTGGAGAGGTAGTCAAAATCGGCCAGCTCGTCGTAAGTCTCCTCATCGGAGACGGCGTCGATAATGTCAGGCGAGAGCAGCAGCCTCTGCTGTCGGGGATCGAAAGAGCCCATCCAGAAGGTATGTCTCATGCCGGCCGGCATCGTTGCGCCGCCGACAAAACGTCGCGCGCGGAAGTCGAATGAGAGGTTGCTGGTCGAGACCGGCAGTCGCGCAACTCCGGGCTCGATGACGTGTTCTCTCAATGCCCGCGGAAGCGCGCGGTAGTAGCCCGCGAGTCGGTGCGCAGGGTACGTCGGATAGCCCGCAAAAAGTTCATCGCCGCCATCACCGCCCAGAGCGACAGTCACGCTGCCACGCGCGAAGCGTGACAGCAAATAGGTCGGAATCAGCGAAGCGTCGCCGAGCGGCTCGTCTAGTAGGCGGGGTATCTCCGGGACCATCGAAAGCATCTCGCGCTCAGAAAAGCTTTGTTCGTGGTGCTCAGTCCCAAGATGCTTCGCGACCAATCGAGCGTATGACGACTCATCAAACGACTTCTCTTCAAACCCTATCGAGAACGTCTTGACGCGCGTCGCGCCAACCTCGCACGCCAGCGCGGCGACTGAACTCGAATCGACTCCCCCGGAAAGCAGTACCCCGAGCGGAACGTCAGAGATCAGGCGTCGTCGCACCGCATCACCCAGTCTGACGCCTACTTCCTCGGCGGCCTCACGTGCCGTGATTTTCAGTTTTGGCCCCGAATAGCTGAGCTGCCAGTAGCGTTCCGTCCGCCACCCGCTTCGCTCCCATACCAACTTATGTGCCGGCGGCAGCTTGCTCACTCCTTCGATCATCGAATGGGGTGAGGGCACAAACTCGTAGGAGAGGTACTTTCGCAGTGCGCGCAAATTGAGACGACGTTCCACGCCCGGGTGGATCAGGATGGCCTTTAGTTCAGAAGCGAAAACAAAGGTGCGATCGGGGAGTTCGGTGAAGTAGAGCGGTTTTTCGCCCATCCGATCACGAGCGAGAAGCATGCGTTGCTTTGGCTCATCCCAGAGTGCGAACGCAAACATCCCATTCAAGTGGTCGAGCAGTTTGTCGCCCATCTCCTCGTACAGATGGACAATGACTTCGGTATCCGAGTTTGTGCGAAACGTGTGCCCGCGTGCTTCCAGGTCTTCCCTGAGACTGGCGAAGTTATATATTTCGCCGTTGAAAACCACCCAGATCGACCCATCTTCGTTGCTGATCGGCTGGTGTCCGCCGGGCACATCGATGATTGAGAGCCGGCGCATCCCGAGGACGACCGGACCACGATAATAGAACCCCTCGTCATCCGGACCGCGGTGAACCATGGTCGCTGCCATCGCCCGCGCGACTCGCTTGTCCGCCGACTGCTCACGGTATCCCTGAATGATGCCGAGAATTCCGCACATTTCTTAGTTCTACTTTTCGTGGTGTGAACGTTGTCTGGCGAGGCTTGTCATCGAGTTCAAGTAATCGGGCTCTGCTCAACCGGCATAGAAAGGGCGCCGTCGTCGGAGGGTCAACCTTGACTTGACCGTCGATTATCCGGGCTCTCTCTCGGAACTCCACTCACGAGGTTTCGAGACGCTTGCCGGCTCATCAAAGTTGATTGTCTTGCGGATGGAGTAGATCGCTTTACCCTGGGACTCGTGATAGGTACGGACTCCGATCTCCGCGAGCAGTCCCATCAGAACCAGCTGCACTCCGATGACGAACACGATCATTGCCAGAAATGGCAGTGGCGTCTGGATAAAATCAGCATGATGCGGCCACGATGCGAAGTTCATGAGGAATGACAGCAGCGCCGAGAGTCCCGAGACAACGAACGCAAAGATGCCAGCCCAGCCAAAAACGTACAGAGGCTTGGTCATGTAGCTCGCCATAAACTTGATCGTGATCAGATCAAAGACGACTCTGACGGTGCGCGAAATACCATACTTGGACTTGCCGGCGACGCGGGGATGGTGGGTGACGGGGATCTCCGTGACCTTGCCGCCGGCCCAGCTGGCATAGATCGGGATAAAACGGTGCATCTCTCCATAGAGGTTCACACCCTCCAGCACGTCGCGACGGTACGCCTTCAGAGAGCAGCCATAGTCGTGCAATGCGACGCCCCCGATTCGCGAGATCAACCAA
>JBDTUW010000029.1:0-13611 GCA_040007555.1 Acidobacteriota bacterium
CCTGAGCCGAATTCAGAGCGCATTCAAGCGTTGCCTGGCTTCCACGAGTTCGGCAATCTGCGCATCCGCGCCTTGCCACACTTGCAGGAAGCGTTGATAAGCGGCGCGCGCCTGCTCGCGATCGCCTTTGTGTTCATAAGCCTGGCCGAGGCGATAGTGCGCGAGCGGATAGTGAGGATTGATTTTGAGGATACGTTCGTATTCGGCGATGGCTTCGTCGTTCCGCCCCAACTCGAGTAAGGCATTCGCCAGACAATCCTCGAATGAATCAATGTTCCATTCGACGGCGCGGTAATGCACAGCCGCGCGGAAATGGTTGAGGGACTCTTCCGCGCGTCCCTGCCGAAGGGCCACCTGTCCACGCTGATACTCCCAAATCCGCAGCACGCCGCGTTCGTTGGACAGGTCGTAATTGGCTGGGGAAAAAACTGTCTTGCTCAGTTCGTCGACTGTCGCCTGCTCGCGCCGATGAAGCACCAGCGCGAGCGAGTTCCATGCCGACGCCGGGTTGTGCCGCACTTCCTCCTTCGTTGCCGCAGCGGCGCGCTCGACATCACCCTGCTTCGCGTAAACCCAGGCCAGAAAAGTGAAGCCGCGCGCCTGTGCGTTGTCATCGCGCGTCACCTGAATAAAGCGTCGATACTGCTGGCTGGCCGCACTGTATCGGCCTTGCTGAAAGCGCAGATGGCCCAGATGCAGGATCGCTACCCCGGATTCAGGATTGAACGTGAGCGCGCGGTTGTAGGCTGCTTCCGCCTCAGCGTATTGCCCCAGCCATTGATGGAACAGCCCCAATGAATCCCAGGCATTCGGATCGGCCGGCGCAAGCTGAACGAAGCGTTGAAAGGCCGCCAGCGCCTCTTCATTCCGTCCCAGTCTCATACAAACGGCGCCGAGCACATTGTAGAGGTCTTTCCATTCCGCATCGGTCAGCAGCCCTTGCCTGATGACCGCGAGCGCTTCTTGATTGCGTTGCTGACTTTCCAGAACCCAGGCGAGCCGCTGATAGGCTTCGGTTTCCAGCGGGTACCGAGTATTCAGTTCCCGATACATTTCGATGACTCGCGCCGTGTCGCGGGCCGCATGGGCAAGCCACGCGCGGACATAAAGCTTGTCCTTTTCGCTCAAACGATCGGCGAGCGAGAGCGCCGTTTCCAAATATGGCCTGGCTTGCTCGCCCTGTCCCATGCGTACGGCATAAATATAGCCGATGCGCGCGTTCGCAAGGGCGAATTGCGGGTCGAGCGCGAGGGCTTTGTCAAGCAGCGCGAGGGCCTCGCGAAACTGGAACATCTGCGCCTGCTCCAGCGCCAGCGAGTAATAGCGAAACGCATCCAGACTATTTGTCATCGCCGCCAACCCACGCTGCGTATTCTGCTCCGTGAAAGCGGCGTTCAAATGACTGGCCAGTTTGAGCGAGAGCAGATCGATCTGCGCGAGGATCAACCCTGGACGCTCGACCAGTAATGTCTCAGCGGCTTGTATCTGTCCCGATCGCGCCTCGTGTAAGGTGACATCAATCCGGATCTGCTCACCCAGCCGGGCAAAGCGACCAAAAATCAACACCTCAGCCTGCGCACGACGGCCAACCTCCTGGCCGTCTTCCAGCCGAATCTTTGACGCACTCCCGTACCCGATGTGATCGAGCAACGCATCAAGCTGTTGCCGGCTAAGTAGTGTCAACCCACGCGAACGCGAGAGATTGACAATCAACATATCGGCCAGGCCCTCACGCAACCAATCCAATTCGCGGTCGCCCGACTGATTCTCGAAATACATCACCGCGACGGTCCGTTTGCCCGGCACACGCGGCAGAACAATTTCAGCCGCCGAGCCCCGCGCCGTCCTGCTGTTGCGATAGAGGTAGGCACCGAGCGGAAGCAGAAGGGCAAAAGCAACCGCACCCACAACGACGGGGCGACGCAGCGACGGGGCCATGGAGCGGCGAGCATCGGGCGTCTGTTCATTCCTTCGTTCAATGGCGGTCTCGCCAGTCTCCACCACTTCCTCATACTCGATTTCGACGGACGTAATCTGCTCAACCGCCAGCGTGCCAGTGTCGACTTCGACTTCGCCGATAAAGCGGTAGCCAGTCTTAGGAAAGGTCTTGATAAAGCGAGGTTGTTGGGAATTCTCACCAAGTGCCCTGCGAATCTCAACGATGCTCTGGACGAGGGCGTCATCGGTGACCGCGGTGCCCTGCCAGATTTGATCCATCAATTCTTCTTTGGGGATGAGACGTGGGCGCTGTTCGATCAGGTAGAGCAGAACCTGAAGCGTTTTGGGGCGCAGGTAAAGTTCATCGCCGTTCCGCTTCACCTGGCCGCTGAGCGGGTCAAGTTCGGCCTCGGCCATGCGATAAATCAACTTCTTCGTCCCATTCGCCATCGTAACCGGTTTATTTCCGAGAATTTCGTAAGATTTCGTCGCGCCTCGTTACTTTCCTGCGAGTTGCGCCGGATTATACCACCGCGCTGAGAGAGGACTGAACCGGGTGAAGGTAATACGACAACCGAAAATCGCCGTCACCCATATTTCGTCCTGGCTTCGGCGTGGCATGCATCCGTGACGTTTGCCCGGTTTGTACCTTGAAGTCGAAAGCGCTCGCCTACGCACAGGCTGCCGTAATACTGGAGGTTGAGGGACGCCGCAGTTCACCTCCTCCAGTCGCTTGACAGTCAACGGCAAAGCCTGCGAGTCTGCCGCGATTCGCTCTTTTTGAGCGAGACGCAGGGGAATCAACATGAAGCCACTTCGCTACGCTGCCCTTCTCATTGCGCTTTTCCTGAGCCTTGGGGCGCTTTCCTTTTGGCGGGCTTCTACCCTGAACCGGGCGGCAGCCAGCGTCAACTCCCTCCAGGGGCAACGCCTCACCGTTCAACTGCGCAGCAGCAGCTATTCGACCACCATCCAGGGTCTCTCGATCTTTGGCGACGGGGGGTGCCCTACCAGCAACACGAATCTGGAACCCAATACGCCCACAGTTACCGCTCCCTATGCCTATGAGTGTAAGGAGGAGAAGCTCAGCGGGCAGGCGGTGATGAATTTCCCAGCCGGTCCAGTGTCCGGCACGTTAGACAGCAATGGCGACCTCGTGCTTGATGCCCCCTTGAGTTTCACCGGCGCAGTCTCGATCACGGGGGAGATCAGCCGCAACATCGGGGGAGACAACCGGCGTTTCCTCGATCTGACGAGCTTCTATTGCCCCGCTGTGCGCGACACCAAGCAAATCTCGCTCACACCCGCGCTCTGGTCAGCCACTTACAACTGCAGCCTGAACAAATTGGAGCACCTGTCGGCTGGCAGTTATGGCCTCTCTGGACTGGGGATCAAATTCTTTGGTGGACGGCTGGTGCTCGATTCGCGCGTCAGCGCCGTCTACGGTGCGGCGACGGTTTGTACCCCGCTCTTGCGGGGGAATCTCTCCGGCCCCGCGCAAGGTTGTCTGGTCCGGCTGCGAATTGACGCGACGGAAGAAGTCTTCGCCGGTAATTCGGGTTCTGTAGTCGTCAGCGCGCGTCAGGCCGATGACACGCTTGACACCAACTTTAGCGGCACGGTGCAGGTGAGTCTCGCGCCAGGCACCACGCCGAAAATCGGCTGCCTGTATCCCAACAATGCCCCTTCGTCCTGTGCCGCTTCGCAGACCGTGACGCTGGCATTCGGGCTGCCCACGGAGCCACTGAGCCTGCAGACGCCGGAACAGCGCCTGACCTCGAATACCGTGCTCAAAGCAGGCGACCCTCCGTTGGTGGGCAACGTTATCATCAAGGCTGAAGCTGGCAATGTCAGCGCCACCCGCGAAACGCGAGTGAAATCGCCACTGGACCTGAACATTGGTCGCATCGAAGTGCAGCAGGGTGTCAAACACCCCGGTGGGCCAGACCCCGGTGGTCTGTGGATCGGCGAACGAGACCTGATGATCCGTGTCTTTCTGGACGCCAATCGCAACGGGCCTGATGGCTTTGACAAATACAGTGAAATCCGGGGCATCACCGCCAAACTGATCGTCAAGAACAAGGCCGGCATCGAGATTGCGGGTTCCCCCTTCCCGCTCAATAAAGGTGGCATTAACAACAAAAATGAGCCTGCCGTGGACTATACCTTTTTGCCAAATGCGGGCGCTGCCGCGGATGGTTCAGATAGTCTCAATTACGTTTTGAATCCGGGGACCGAGGAACAATTGAATTTGGAAGTGAAACTGGATGCCACCCCGCCAGAGCGCAATACAGACAACAATTCAGCCTCCTATGCTCCGCTGAATTTTGGCAGCACCAGGCAGGTGAATATTCTCTATTACCGGTTGCGGGTATTGAATGACAAGAACTCTACGGGCTTTCCCAGGCAGGCGGGAATTGACCGGGAAATAGAGTTTATCAAACAAGCCTGGCCCGTCGGTTCCCGGTCTCTACGTTTCCTCCCTCAGGATGACGAGACGAGCACCACGAATCCAGTGACTGGTGATCCAGGCAGCCGTTTGCTCGGAATTGGGTTCTGGATCAATGCCTTTTCAAAGACAGGCGTAAGATATGTCTATTTCGTAGACAAGAACTACTTCGACAATATCCAGAATGATCGCTGTGCCGACGGCGTCACACCAGGTGAGGCCTTCCCTACCATTTTTTTCAACCGTTTGCCGCTCACCACCTTCTTCTCAGTTGTGAACTCGGACCGTTGCGCCACCTATCCAGGTAAGTGTGGCGTCCTGGCGCATGAGCTTGGCCATAGTTTTGATCTCGGTGATACCTATAAAGGCGGCTCGTTTTTCTCACCCAACCACAACCCACGCGGGTGTAACGGAAATTGTAACGCGGTAGATGAGGGCAATCTGACAGAGGCCGGGCACTATAGCTGGTTCCATCACCAGTTCATTACCGGCTTTCCCGCCTATCTTGATTTCATGGGAAGCGGGGGGGCTTATATGGGGTTGTGTCACGGTGGCAGTAGCGACAGTTATAAATCCTGGTCTGACGTGCAAACTTGGGACTACCTCAAGTCAAAACTGGTCTTCGCGCCACCAGTTCTACAGCAACAACAGGCAGCACAGAACGCGGCAGGCAATTACGTCATCGTGCAGGGGCAGGTCAATAAAAACGGCACAGCGAGCTTTGGCAATTGTTACACGCTCCCGCTGGCCGATCCGGAGAACAGCCTTGAGCCCGGGAGCTACGTGCTTGAAACGCTCGACGCCAACTCTGCCATCCTCAATAGTTCCAACTTTACCCCCAAATTCAAGGCGCCGCATCTGGCCCTTGAGTTGGAGCGCTCTGACTTCAGCTTCGCGCTGCCGTTTTCAAATGCCGTGCGCCAACTCAGATTGCGCTCGGGCGGTGCCGTCCTCGCCACGCGCATGGTCAGCGCCAATGCTCCGACCGCGCGCTTTGTTTCCGATTTCAGCGGAATCTCACTGACCGGGACTCAGCAGGTATCGTGGGCCGGGTCTGATGCTGACGGGGATGCACTGACCTATGATCTGTTCTATTCCCCCGACGGCCAGCTTCGCTTGCCGCTAACCGAGACCACCGCGACAAGCTATGCCTGGAAGACCGACAATTATCCCTCAGGGTCGTCACCGATGCTCACGCTTGTGGCGACCGATGGCGTCAACGCAACGGTTGTAGATTCGCGCCCCTTCACGATCCCCAATCGCCCGCCGCGCATCACGATCTTCGCGCCTGACGATCTATTCCAATTCAAAGTCGGCGAGCCAATAACATTGGCTGGTTCGTTATTCGACCCTGAAGAAGACTTGAGTTTGAACCCATCATTGCAATGGTCATCGAACCTGCAAGACATGCTCGGAACCGGCAAAGAGATCACGGTAAGCAACTTACAAGCCGGAACACACATTATTACTGCTGCGGGTACTGACAGTCAGGGCGCGCGCGGTTCAGCAACGATCACTGTCGTGGTCCGAGCGGACAATTTTTCTAACCTCGAAACCGCGCCGGGCAGCATCGACTTTGGTACCATCGCTGTCGGGCAAACGCGCGACTTTGAGCTGAGCGTGCGCAACACCGGCAACACTCCTTTCACCGTCAATGCCGCAACCAGCAACAATCCGCAATTCCGTGTACTCGCTCCCGCTGCGGCCTTCACGTTAGCTGCTCGGTCAGAGCAACTATTGACGCTGCGCTTCACGCCGCTGACCGTCGATCCCCAGACCGGCACGCTGACCATCACTGGCAACGCTTCGAACAGGTCAAGCCTCGGCATCGCCATGACCGGCAAGGCCACGGGCACCACCGCGCGCGCCGTCGCCACAGTTTCCGCGGCCAGTTTCAGCGGCCAGGCACTCGCTGCCGAATCCATCGCCGCGGCCTTCGGCGTGGGTCTTGCCACAAGCGTAGTCTCAGCCGCGACGGTGCCGCTGCCGACTTCTATGGCTGGCACAACGGTCAGTGTTCGGGACAGCGTCGGAGTCGAACGCCTGGCCGGGCTCTTCTTCGTAGCGCCGAGCCAGATCAATTACCTGATTCCACCAGGGACCGCTACAGGTGCAGCGACCATTACCGTCACCAGCAGTGACGGTGCACTTTCAATTGGCAATGTCACCATCTCCGTCATCGCCCCCGGGCTGTTTACGGCCAACGCCACTGGCGAGGGAGTGCCCTCAGCCCTCGCCTTGCGGGCCAAGGCCAACGGCGCGCAAATGTATGAACCGGTCGCGCGCTTCGATCAGGCGCAGAACCGTTTCGTCCCTGTGCCGATTGACCTCGGCCCGATTGGCGATCAGGTCTTTCTGATTCTGTTCGGGACGGGCCTCCGCCAACGCAGCTCTTTGTCAGCAGTCACCTGTCAGATCGGCGGAGTAGCCTCGGATGTCTCGTATGTGGGAGAGGTCAGCGGGCTGGCCGGTTTGGATCAGGTCAACCTCAGCCTGCCGCGCGCGTTGGCCGGGCGCGGTGAAGTGGACGTGGTGTTGACAGTGGATGGAAGCACGGCGAATACAGTGCGAGTAGCTTTCGCCGGAACTCAACCTTGCAGCTACGCCGTTTCATCGTCAATTCAGAGCTTCCAGTCCAGCGGCGGCACAGGCAGTGTGAATGTGACGACGCAGAACGGCTGCGCGTGGACGGCGACGAGCAGCGCCAATTTCATCACGATCACCAACGGCGCGAGCGGCCACGGCAATGGCACTGTCAGTTATTCCGTCGCCGCCAACACCGCCACCAGCCAGCGCACAGGCACCCTGACCGTCGCCGGGCAGATGCTGACCATCACGCAAGCAGGGCTGACTTGTACTTACGTGATTTCTGCAACCAGCCAGAGCTTCAACGCCAACGCCAACACCGGTAGCATTAGCGTCACCGCCACAAACGGCTGCGCGTGGACCGCGACAAGCAACGCCAACTTCATCACGATCTCCGGCGGCGCCAGCGGTAACGGGGACGGGACGGTCAACTATTTCGTTGCCGCGAATACCGCAGCCAGTCAGCGCAGCGGGACGATGACAATCGCCGGAAACATCTTTACCGTTACCCAGGCAGCGGCCGCTACACTCACACTCACCGAGCGCAGGCTCACTGGCGGGCCGATCCCCGAACAATGTGGCACGCCTTCTGCTAAGACCAGTTTTCTGACGACGGATGAACGGGTCTATCAATGGACACTCGTTTCCGGCGCGCACATTGGTGATCAGGTGCGTTGGGACTTCAGCGAGGTAAACGGCTCGTTCGTCCAGACCCAACAAACTGCGGTGACCTTCGACGGCAGTGTTTGCTTCTGGGCATCAATGAATATCGCTGGCAGCCCGGCCGCTTCATTACCGGGTAGCTGGCAAGTGCGCCTCTTTTATAACGACGCGCTGCTTTTCACCGACAGCTTCACCATCAGCGCGGGTGCCAGCGTGACCGATCGCAGAATGACGGGCGGCCCGATTCCCAACCAGTGTCTGCCACCGCCTGCCAAGACCAGCTTTGCGCCAACGGACGGACAGGCTTTTCTCTGGATCCTTCTGGCGGGCGCGACGATCGGAGACTCGGCACATTGGGAGTTCGTGCAACCGAACGGAACAGTCTACGTCACGTCTGATTCCACTGTGGGCTTTAATGGCAATATCTGTTCGTGGGCCGGGATCAATATTGCCGGGACGGCCGCAGCTTCGTTACCCGGCAACTGGAAAGCCCGGCTCTTCTACAACGGCGTGTTGCTCATAACTGAGAATTTCACGATTGCGGCAGGAGTGGTGGAGTCCAAAGCGCGCACAACGACCGGTTCAATGCCTGCGCTCGCCAGCAGCGGTGGGAGCCGGTTGCCTTAAGTTTAATCAGCCAAAGAGGGGACCAAGCCGGATGAAAGTAACACGCCGAGTGAAGATAACCGTCACGCAACATCGCGTTGTGGGCTCGGCAGTGGCACCCGTGAGGGCGTTCTGCCCGGTTTGCGAGCACGCGGTCGAGACCCTCGTCTGTGCGCGGGCCAATGAGGTGCTAGGAACTGACGGCCTGGCGTCGCTGATCGCCGCCGGTCGCGTGCATACCATTGCGTTGGTGAGCGGCGGCTGGCGGATTTGCCGCGAGTCGCTATTTGTCCAGGACTTACCAAATTGCTCTTCATTTGCGGAATAACGACGGACGGACGACGCGGCACGTATCACGTCGTTCAGGACGATTCAGCGTAGCGGATTGTTTGTTATCTGACTTAGGTAATCTTGTCCTGTTGTCCTTCCTTATCGCATCCCAAGACGCGCGGTGCTCTGCCGAAGCAGGTCAAGTTTGGCACCAGCCGAGCCGATCCCACTCCGAGATGATCGCTCGTTGAGGACACACTTCTCAATTCGCCCTGGCCTTCACCTGATCGTACTTAACCAGCTTCAGATCTCCATCCTGCACCAGGCCAACACCTGAGGCATAGTATTTGTACTCCTTGACTCCGGGCTCGAGTGGGGTTGTCTCTTCGACTCTGAGACAGCTCCTGAACACGCCCGCAGGAGTCGTCACGATTTCGCTCAGGCTGAGGATCTCGGCCCTATCCATTGCCAGTCTGGGGGCTATCTCCTGATAATACTTTGCGCCAGGGCGTACCTCCCCCGGCATCATGAGGCCGAAGCGGGCGCCGTTGACGCCTGCCAGCCAGGCGCCTTCGTGACTGACGACCTTCCCTGCTTTGTACGTATCCACTTCTTCGCCGAAATAAAAAACGTCGTTGCTTCGTCTGCTAATGGCAAAGAAATTGCGCGAGACCTCGACCAGGTGGCCGGCCCTCGTTTCGCGCTCCTCGACTACGCGCGTCTCAACGGCATCAAGCGTTTTAGTCTCGCTGAGGACGCTGATCACCAGCCGTTCGTCTCCTCCCTCAAAGATGAGCTGATAGCCGGGTTCGAGGACGAAATAGGGATTTCTCCCAGTGGCGGAGAGATCCTTCCGGTCAACGGGGAAAGCGGCCGTCCACGGACGTGGTTGCCTCTTTTGCTCGTTCGCCTCTGCGGGAGTGAGACAGAGAAACGTGGCGACGAGGACAAACGAAAGCGCGGTGTATTTCATGAAGGTACCTCCGATCGTTTTGTGATGCGCCCCGTCACGACTCGGTCAATAAGCGTCACTCTTGACCGGCTGAGTCACGCATGCTACCGCAGGTTTCGATGAGATACTGCTGGCGCCTATCCTCCGGAAGCATGATCGCCGTGGGAAAGATGTCTTCCGTCTCTTGCCAACGTTGCGGTGTCATACTAAGCCTTCAATTTATCCTGCCAGAATCGCCTTCACCACACTTCCCTGAACATCCGTCAGTCGGAAGTGGCGACCCTGGTATTTGTACGTCAACCGGGTGTGGTCAATCCCGAGGCAGTGGAGGATCGTCGCATTCAGATCAAAGACGCTGACCGGATCTCGCACGATGTTGTAGCTGAAATCGTCTGTCTCCCCGATCGTCAGTCCCGGCCTGATACCGCCACCGGCCATCCAGACGGTGTAACAACGCGGGTGATGGTCCCGACCATAATTGGTCTCGGTGAGCACACCTTGTGAGTAGACGGTGCGTCCGAATTCCCCGCCCCAGACGACCAGCGTGTCGTCGAGCATCCCGCGCTCTTTCAGATCCTGGATCAGCGCTGCGGTTGGCTGATCGGTATCGTGTGCCTGATTCCTGATCTGTCTCGGGCAGTTGTTGTGCTGATCCCAGCCGCGATGGAACAGCTGGATGAAACGCACGCCACGCTCAGCGAGCCGGCGCGCCAGAATGCAATTCGCGGCATAGGTGCCAGGTCGACGGGCGTCGGGGCCATAACGCTCAAAAGTTCTCTCGGGTTCTTTTGATAAATCGGCCAGCTCCGGCACGGACGACTGCATTCTGTAAGCCATCTCGTATTGCGCAATGCGAGCGAGAATCTCCGGGTCACCGACACTCACCGCTTTCCTCTGATTCAGTTTTCCGAGATCGTCCAGAAAACGCCGCCGCACCTCGTCGCTGACACCTTCCGGATTCGACAAATACAAAACCGGATCGGCCGCATTCTGAAACTTCACGCCTTGATACTGCGAAGGCAGAAAGCCTCCGCCCCATAACCGGTCATACAACGGCTGATCGCCCGTGTTGCCCGTACCCAGCGAAACCATGACGACGAAGGCTGGCAGGTCCTTGTTTTCGCTGCCCAGACCATACGATATCCACGATCCCAAGCTGGGTCTGCCCGCGAGCTGAAAGCCGGTGAGCGAAAAGGTGATTGCGGGATCGTGGTTGATCTGCTCCGTATGCATCGACTTGATGAATGAGAGATCGTCGACGACCTTCGCCGTATGCGGTAACAATTCGCTGAGCGTCGCCCCTGACTGACCGTGCCGAGCAAACTTGAAGACCGAAGGCGCCGTCGGAAAGCTCGATTGATAAGCGGTCATCCCGGTCAGCCGCTGCCCCTGCCGGATCGAATCCGGTAGATTCTGCCCGCGAAACTTTTCCAGCTCCGGCTTGGGGTCAAAGAGATCGAGTTGAGAGGGCGCCCCGGATTGGAAGAGATAGATGACGCGCTTGGCCTTCGGCGCAAAGTGTGGGGCGGCGTCGCCGGTTTGACCCTGCGCGTTGTCATTCAACAACGAAACGAGCGCCGCCGTTCCCAGAGTGCAACGCTCGACAAACGCTCGTCGCGTTATTTGCATTTTCAGTTCATTGAGAGGGTTCATCGGCTATTGCTTCGTAATTGCTTCATCCAGGTTCAGAATCAAACTTGCTGTTGTCGCATATGCTGCCAGATCTTCCGTCTTCAATCTCGCATCATTGCGCTTCTCGCCGATCAGCAACAGCTTTGCGGCTTCCTGCGGGTGAGTGCGATAGTAAGCCAGCTGACCGTTGAGGTTCTCGAGCAGCGTCTGCAGCTCCACTCCATCCGGCCACCGCGATGTAACGACGCGAAAACCCCACATCAGACGCTTCTCCGCCCCACCTCCTGTGAGAAGCATGCGCTCCGCCAGCATGCGCGCCGCCTCGACGTAGGTCACATCGTTCATGAGGTTCAGCGCTTGTAGCGGCGTATTGGTGCGAGTTTCACGCACCGTGCATTGCTCTCGCGCGGTCGCGTCAAAGACCTGCATCCCCGGGTTTAGAACGGTCCGCTTCCAGAAAGTATAGACGCTACGCCGCCAAAGACCTTCGCCCTTATCCTGCGCGTAGTTCGTCATATTCGAAAAGACCATATCGTTCAACAGCCGGGCCGGTTGGTAAGGCTTCACCGAAGGCCCACCGATTTCTTCGACCAGCAACCCTGAGACATACAAAGCCTGGTCGCGGATCATCTCCGCAGGCAGACGGAAACGTGAACCTCGCGCCAGCAATCGGTTCTCGCGATCGCGTTGCAGAAGCTCAGGCGACACCTGCGATGATTGGCGATAGGTCGCGCTCAAGACGATCGTCTTGAGCAACGCCTTGGTATTCCATCCCTTGTCCTGAAACTCGATGGCGAGCCAATCCAACAGGTCAGGGTGTGAGGGCAGATCGCCCTGTGATCCAAAATCCTCGACGGTCTTGACCAGGCCGGTTCCGAAAAGCATTTGCCAGAAGCGGTTGACCTGGACACGTGCGGTTAATGGGTTGCCCCGGCTGACTAACCAACGCGCCAATTCAAGCCGATTGGAAGGAGGTCGTCCTGCATTGCTTAAGGCTGCCGGTAGAGCGCGCGTCACGGCTTCCCCTGGGGAATCATACCCTCCACGCCGCAAGATGTGAGCCGGACGCGCGGTGGTCAGCTCTTCCATCACCATGAGCAGAGGGAATTCGCGCTCCAGTTTACCTTTCAACTTCTTAAGTTCATTCAGCCGCGTCCACGCCTCATGCGCCGGCGCTGGTGCCGCGGTGTCCAGCCATGCGTTGAGCAACTTCAGTTGTTGGGCCTTGGTGCGTTTGCCCGGCGGGATGGCGGCGATATCCGGCAATGCACTGGGGCAGGAAAGCACCGCCATTTGATCGGCATCTGGCACAGCGTCATAAACCCGAACTTCGTCCAGGTTGCCCTTAAAGCGGTATTCCGGTCCGGCGCCGCCGCCAATAAGTAAGGAAGCGCTCGGGTCGGCGAAGGTGCGATACAACCTCGCGTTGTTGACCTTTAGTTGCTGCTTGCGGCCATCCAGGTAAATCTCAGCCCGTTCATAAGGTACTTTGCCGTTAAAGATCGCAACGACATGATGCCACTCTTTAAGTGTGACGGGCGCAGTTTCGACGCGCCACGAGTCGTCCGCCCACACACTGACGACGTTCCAATACAACCTGCCATCGTTGAAGAACAGTCCATAGCCGCGATTCTTTGGCAGACTGCCGTCTTTCTCCTCGGCTCGGTCCTTCATATGCGTGACGATTGCGCCACTGTTTTCGGACTCGGCATAAAACCACGCTGAGATGGCAAACTGATCGTGGTGGTCAACCAACCGGTCGCTGTTATCGAAATCGGCAGCCGGACCAGCGTCATACACCACGCGGCCATTGAACGCGCTGCCATGACCAAGCGGTGAAATGACACTTGAAGACGAGCCGTCGCGGAAGCCGGGGGGCGGTCGCTTCACATCCACCTGAGGCCTGGCCAGCTCATACCCCGCAAACTGTCTTTCTTCTGGTCTGGCCAGGAATTCGACATTCGCGCCGGGGTCTAGTGAATGTCGCAGAAGCAGATTCTCAGCTGGGAACCATTGGCGCAATTTCCCGGATCCTCGAGACGGTGAAGACAACGACCTCGCCCATTGCCGCAGATGATTCTGGTGAGAAATCACCCTCGTCTCCAGCGTTACTTTTGCCCTCGATATGTCCGCTTCGATCTGACGAAGCTGTTCCTGTTGCGCGACGGTCGGCGCGGGAATCCACGGTTGTGACGTGTGGTAAGAGCCCCGACCATCCTCGCGGATGCTGTTGAAGTAGGCGTAGAGCTGGTAGTACTCCTTGTGGGTGAAGGGATCAAATTTGTGGGTGTGGCATCGCGCACATCCCATCGTCAGCCCGAGAAAGACTGTCGAGGTTGTGTCCACGCGATCCACAACGTACTCAACTGCATACTCCTCAGGAATGAGACCGTCTTCCGAGTTCTGCCGGTGATTGCGATTAAAGGCCGTCGCGATCCGCTGGTCGAGCGTCGGATTCGGCAGCAGGTCACCTGCCAACTGCTCGATCGTGAACTGATCGTATGGCAGATTCCGG
>JBDTUW010000030.1:0-13570 GCA_040007555.1 Acidobacteriota bacterium
TTCGTAGTCCCGCCTTAGGCGGAATGGTCCGGAATCGCAGCATTCCGCCTAAAGGCGGGACTACGAACGGTATTGCCCTCCGCGAAAAATGGTCAAACTCCATCGCGGCGGAAGAAACGATGCAGCGTTGCGGTGGCGATTCCATTGCAATTCAATTATCGCCTTCTCCGAAAGGACACGCGTCCGCGGGTCTTTACGGTCTCGCACGAAAAGAATGGACAGATTGATGGCACTGCTTTCGAAAAGCTGAGCGGTAAGCCTAGACCTCGGCCGTGCCGAGCAGAGTCGAGCGCACCCGGTTTCGGTATGCGATCGATTCCTCCAGCACCGCACGATATTCCGGCATTTCCACTTCGCGTTCGCTGCAAAGAAGCATCAGCTCGCCGTCGTCGCGGAAGTTGCCGTCCCAGACAAGCACCTGCTCATCAGTCCAGTCACTCGCGTACTCGCGAATCTTTTCGTCGGGTATGCGATCAAAATAGGCGCGCAGGTTGACGCTTGTCTCGTCCCCGGGGTCATCCCGCGGCTCCTGCTCAAAGTTCCAGATTGGTTGTTCCATGACGCGTCCACAAAAAAATCAGGCAGACAAAAACGGTTACTTTTTGACGAATGTCAGCTTGCTCTCCTGAGGGCCCTGAGGAGTCTCGACGATTCGATGAACCTTGAGAGTCTTGCCGCCATCTGCAAGCTCCCAGTGGTCCGTAATCGTGATCGTGAAGTCATTGCCCTGAAAACTGACGTTTCTCACATCCTTCAATTCGAGCATGCTGCCATCATTCATCCATTTTGCCTTCCTGGTAGCCTTACCCGGCATGCGTCCCTGTACGTCGGCCGTGGTTTCGCCTCCATCCAGCTTGAACATCGCAGTCTGAGCAGGCGCGGGCTGTCCCTCAGCAACGAGCTTGCTTTCGTAGCTCAACTGCTTGTCGTCCTGCGTGACCACCAAGGTAGTTTCACCCGACGCCTGCCTTCCCTGCAGTCCCTCGCTTTTGGTCTTGTCGAGCCCCCAGGTTCCGGCAAAGTTAGCTGGAGCAGCGAGGGCCAGTCCCAAACTCAGCGCAAAAACTCCAAGGATCGTCACGGCTATAGCTGTCTTCTTCATCTGTTTCTCCTTGATCGAAATTGACCCATGCCCGGTCTATGACGCCGTCACGTCAGCGGTCGTTACAACAAAGTCCGGCGGGTCGTCTCCTTATCTTCAGTTCCCATATCGACCGAGAACCGGCCATACTTCTTCGACTACATCCCCACGAAGGCAATAAATGCGATCGTAGAGATTGACTGTCGGGTCGCAGTGCGGCGGGTAGAACTCCAGCCGATCGCCCGCTCTGATATCTAATGATGGGGCGTCGAGTAAGAGAACCCCATGCTCATCACCAACGGCCTTGTAGGTAACACCCTCAACGCCCTTGATCTTCGGACCAAAGGTGCGATCCGTTGCAAAGGCCTTGATCCCGGCATCGATCGTCGCGCGATCCTCGTGATTTCGACTGACCACGGTTGAGAGCACAGTCAGAGATTGAGCAAAGTCTTCATAAATGGGCCCGCTCTGACCACCAATACGATGGTAATCGACGTCCATGAAGACATACGATCCAGCTTGCAGCTCAGTCATCGCATCGAGCGACGAATCGATGTTGTAGGTGCCAGTACTGCCACCAGAGAGTATCTCGAGGGGCATACCAAGTTGCTTCAGTGTCTGAAAAGTCTCAACTCCAGCGCTCATTGCGGAGTATGAGTGCTCCCTACGTGCCTCCCAGCCGAGCACATGCGCGGTCGAGCCGGAGTAGCAATGAATCCCGCGCAGTCGCAGATTCTCGCATCTATCGATCTCCTCAGCCAGTGCGATGGCCGCACCTCCGCGAGCAACCCCCGTGCGACGAGTGCCAGGGTCAACATCGAGCATGACATCCATGCGGCAACCCGCTTCCTTTGCAGCGCGATCGAGGTCTTGCGCATTGAGCGCGTTGTCGATGACGATCATCGTCTGAGGAGCGTGTTTGAGAACATTGAGAAGCCTCTGAATCCCGGGGTAACTCGTGATTTCTGAAGTGATGAGCAGTCCGGTAATACCCGCGTCAGTCATCGCTTCGGCTTCGCGAATAGTGGCTACCGAGATCCCAATCGCACCGGCCGTGAGTTGTCGCCTGGCCACTTCGGGACATTTGTGAGTCTTCGAATGAGGCCGCAGGTCGATCCCGGCTGATTTTGTAAAAGCGGCCATTGCTGCGATGTTGCCCTCGAATAGATCGAGGTCCAGAAGCAGAGCGGGTGTCGTCAAATCTGCGCGCGTGGACAGATGCCTGGGCGGCAGCAAGGATTCTGCGTGATTTGTCATCTCTGAGATGTCTCGATTTTCGCAGCGGCACACACATCGTGTGAGCCAGGAGCCGACATTGTAACACCGCCCCCGTTGCCGCGGCGGTTTTCTACAACCTCGTCATTATTCCTGATCTCGAAAGTCATTCCCTTCGCCGCGGCCGCGACAGTTTGATAGTCTTTAACGCAAATGCGCAAGACGCAAGGGGATCTGACAGATTGAAAAGGTAGGAAGCGATTGCCTGAGCGTTTTCCCTCGCTTGACTTGCCTCTCTGGTTCGAAGATATCAAACCGTCGGTGCCTTCGACGAAAGAAAACGACAGCATGGGGGCATCTCGATTATGGGACCATCATTTCCCAGAAGCGCAACAAAATCCTCACTAGCAACGGCTTCGCGCTTCTCCCAACCCCATTAACCACTATGTTTAGCGACGTCGAGTCATTGGCACACGTTTGGCTAGAACAGGGGATTAGGATTAGCCCGTCCGCCCGCAAAGCCGTGGACGATGTCTCAAAGATGCTCTCGGACCTCTGAAGGAGGATTCCAATGATCACTCTTCTTCAAGACTTGCGCTACGGCCTTAGACGGCTCCTCGCGAGCCCCGTGTTGACTTCGGTTGCCGTGCTCTCGCTGGCACTCGGGATCGGGGCAAATGCCGCCATCTTTAGCCTCGTCAACACCGTCCTTCTGCGTCCGTTTCCAGTCAAGGATTCAGACCAGCTCGTCGCCCTGCATGTCCTTGGCAAGAACGATGCGATTCGCGCCTTCTCCTACCCTGACTACGTCTACTATCGTGATCAGAACCAGGTGCTGTCGGGTCTATTTGTCACACGTTTCACGCCTGTCAGCCTGAGCCGTGATGGAAACAATGAGCGTCTCTGGGGCTCCCTTGTTTCCGGTAATTACTTCGATGTTCTAGGGGTCAAGCCGCAGCTCGGTCGCACCTTTTCACCGGAGGAGGATCGAACGCAACTGTCGCACCCCGTCGCGGTCCTGAGCCATTCCGCGTGGCAGCGTCGCTTTGGTTCAGACCCGGAGATTGTCGGCAAACGAATGGCAATCAACGGGCATCAGTTCGAGGTGATAGGGGTTGCGCCCGAGGGATTCAGTGGCACCGATATCGTCTTCGCACCCGAAATCTGGTTGCCGATGCACATGCTGGCCTGGATCGAGCCGGGAGCAGATTGGCTGGACCATCGCGGAAACGAGAATATGTTTGCTGCCGGCAGACTAAGACCGGGCGTCAGCAGGAAACAAGCCGAGAGCTCTCTCAATCTCGTGGCACAGCAGCTCGGGCGTGAGTTTCCCGATACCAATGAAGGCAAATCCATAATTCTCACTTCGCCCGGGCTGATCATTCCGACTCTCCGTGGTGCCGTCATCAGCTTTACCTGGGTTTTGCTCGCAATGGTCGGCGTCGTGCTGCTGATAGCATGCGCCAATCTAGCCAGTCTGTTACTGGCCCGCGCCACTGAGCGCCGCAAGGAGATCGCGATTCGACTGGCGATTGGGGCCAGTCGAATGCGTCTTGTCCGGCAACTGCTCACGGAGAGCCTCCTCCTTTCGCTCGCGGGCGGTCTCCTCGGTTTGCTGGTTGCCAGTTGGATGATCGACCTGGTGGTTGCCTTCAGACCGCCAATCAATTTCCCACTAACGATCGATCTGGTCATCGACTGGAGGGTGCTTCTCTTCTCACTTGCGATCTCGCTGCTGACCGGCTTGATCTTTGGAATCGCTCCGGCTTTGCACGCAACAAAGACGGAGCTGACGCCGGCGCTCAAGGATGAGGTAAGTCTTGGAGGCCACCGTCGTTCACATCTGCGTAATGGTCTACTCGTGGCCCAGCTTTCATTGTCGCTCGTGCTGCTCGTGGCGGCAGGACTGGTGGTCCGCACATTGCAGCAATTGCGTGCCATGAACCCCGGTTTCGATCCAAACAATGCGCTGATGATGTCGGTCGATCTTCATTTACAGGGTTACGATCAGGATCGAGGGAGACAATTTCACAAGCAGGTTGTTGAACGAGTCGGCGCACTCCCGGGCGTGACCTCAGTTGCGCTTACTAACTTCGTTCCGCTCTCGATCTACTATTCATCAACAAACATTTACGTGGAGGGAGAGACACCGGCTCGAGGCGCAAACCTTCCTGCGTCGATGTACTCATCGGTAACCGCCGGATATTTCGACGCGATCGGCTCAAAACTGATTGCTGGCCGCGCTTTCACTGAACAGGATAAGGCCGGAGCCGAGCGAGTGACGATCATCAACGAGACCTTCGCACGGCAAATTCTTGGCGTGAACACCGTCCAGGACGCGCTCGGAAAACGAGTCAGCTACCGGTCAGAGGGACGGTGGTCGCAGGTAATCGGCGTTGCGAAGGACGGCAAATACTTCAACATTGCCGAGAAGAATCAGCCCTTTATCTATTTTCCAATGGAGCAGGAATACGAGCCCACGGCCACGATCGTGGTGCGAACTTTGACCGATCCCGGCCCGATGATTGCTGCGGTGCGGAGTGAAGTGCTCAAGCTGGATGCCGGGATGCCCGTTTATGACTCGAGGGCACTGACGGAGCATATGAGCATTTCGCTTTTTCCAGCCCGGGTCGCCGCCGCATTTCTGGGAGCCTTTGGAATGATCGCGCTCGTTCTCGCGGCAATAGGCATCTATGGAGTCACCTCGTATTCAGTCGCGCAGAGGACACGCGAGATCGGCATTCGCCTGGCGCTCGGAGCGACTCAGCATGACGTAGTAGTCATGATTGTCCGTCAGGGAATGAAGCTGACCGCGATCGGCGTGGTCATCGGGCTGGGCTTCTCATTGGCGCTGACGCGGTGGATGGCCAGCTTACTTTATGGTGTCAGCGCGACCGATGCCCTGACATTTGTCGGTGTTTCCATTGCGCTAGCGGGCGTTGCACTCCTCTCCGGGTATCTTCCAGCGCGACGTGCTGCGCGGGTCGATCCGATGAAGGCCCTGAGATATCAATAGCCTCAAAAGAGACGCGTCGCGAAGAAAGGGGCCAGTGCCCATTGAGTGAAAAATCATGAGCAATTTGGTTCGCGATTTTCGATATGCTCTCAGGCTGCTTACTCAGCAACCAACGTTCACGCTGGTGATTGTCATTACCCTGGCTCTCGGGATTGGCGCCAACACCGCCATTTTCACCGTTGTCAGCGCGGCGCTGATACGCAGCCTTCCCTATCGAGATGCTCAGACGCTCGTCCATTTGTCGGAGTCGAAGGCCAGGGATGACTCCGCCATGCGAGAGGCCTCATACCCGGACTTTCTCGATTGGCGCCAGAATGAGTCGTTTGCGGGAATGGCCGCCTATAGTGGTGGCGGGAGCGCGACGATCACCGAGAGCGGGGCGACCGAGCGAATTGCAATCGGTTCCGTGACGGGCAACTTCTTTGATGTTCTTGGCGTCGATGCCTTGCTTGGCCGGACATTTCGACCCGACGAGGATCAGCCACAGACCGCTCGTGTGGCGGTTCTGAGTCACGCCTTATGGCAACGCATGTTTGCGGGCAACCAGACTGTGATCGGACGATCGGTGCGCCTGAATGAAGCGGGTTTTACGATCGTTGGTGTCCTGCCACCGTCATTTCATTTCGCTCCACGTGGAGCTGCTCAGTTGTGGGTGGCGTGGCGACCGTCAGAGGGGCAACTGAGCCGCCGGTACATGCATTGGGTCAACGTCATCGCCCGACTCAAGCCCGGTGTCACCACGGATGAGGCCGATAGATCGATGCAATTGACTGCAGCTCGCATCGCCCGGGACTATCCTGAATCGCACACAGACAGAACGATCAGGATTCAGTCACTTCAGGAACGATTTGTCGGGCCAATCAAGCCCATTCTGCTCTCGCTTTCAATCGCCGTTGCTCTTGTACTTCTGATTGCCTGCGCCAACATCGCCAACCTGCTGCTGGCGCGGGCGACCGTGCGTCGACGGGAGATCGCCATTCGGTCGTCGCTCGGAGCTACGCGATGGGATCTCATGAGGCAGATGCTTGTTGAGAGCGTCCTACTGGCCATGATCGGGGGCGCGATTGGATTTATCCTGGCGCAGTTCGGAGTCGACGCACTCATCGCCGCAATTCCCGAGGGAAGACTCGCGACAATGCCCTATCTGAGAGGTTTGAAACTGGACGCGGGACTCCTTGGCTTTACCGCCGTGCTCTCATTGCTGGTCGGCATGGTCTTTGGGCTGGCTCCAGCCTTACAGCTCACTCGGCAATCGTTGCAGGAGGCACTGAAGGAAGGGAGCCGCACGCTCGGTTCACACCATCAGCGCCTTCGCAGTTCGCTCATTGTTGGCGAGATCGCCCTTTGTTTTGTCCTGCTCATCGCCGGCGGCTTGATGGTCAAGAGCCTGCTCAGGCTGCTTGCAGTTGATCCGGGTTTTAGGACGGCGAATCTTCTCGCTCTCACCGTCTCTCTTCCCGCTGGCAGATATTCCGACGAACCGCGGGTCCTTGCGTTTTACGAACAACTGATTGCCAGCATCAAGGCTGTTCCGGGAGTGGCTGATGCGGCAACCGTAGATGTGCTGCCGACGATCGGCGGCAATACGACAAAGCTCAACGTCGAAGGCCGGCAACCTCCGCCTCCAGGTGAGGAAGTCGAGATGAATTTCCGTTCCGTTAGTGCCAACTATTTCAGCACAGTCGGAGTAGCCCTTGATCACGGCAGACGTTTCGATGAGCGCGACAACCAGCAGGGAGCGATGGTCGTGATGATCAATCGCACACTTGCGGACCGGCTCTTTCGGAATGAGGACCCAGTCGGCCGGCGTGTGACCTTTGTCGGCGACGATCCGACCCCATACCAGGTCATCGGAGTTGTCGCGGATGAGAAGGTGAACAGCATTGACAGTAAGGTGACGCCAGTAGTCTATGTGCACTCCCTGCAGGATGTCAGCCCAACCGCCAGTCTCATCGTGCGAACTTCTGCCGATCCTCAGTCGGTTGCAGCGACGATTCGCCGCGAAGCGAAGGCGATCGAGCCAGACCTATCCGTTTACGGCGTAACTACCATGGACGAACTGATTGCGGGTTCGCCCGCGACGTTCGCGCGACGCTACCCTGCGCTGCTGATTGGTCTTTTCGCAGTCTTGGCGTTGATCCTTTCGGCGACCGGGCTTTATGGATTGATTTCCTATTCAGTAAGCCAGCGCACTCGTGAACTGGGAATACGCGTGGCGCTCGGTGCAGGGCGGCGTGATATTCTGAAGCTTGTCATGCGTCGGGGAGTGATTCTTGCGGTGAGCGGTCTTGGCCTGGGACTGGTTCTCGCATTGACGACAACCCGTCTGCTCACGAGTATGCTTTATGGAGTGTCGCCGACAGATCCATCGATGTTTGCCGGTCTGGCGGGTCTCCTTGGAGGGGTTGCTTTGTTGTCGTGCTATCTGCCGGCGCGTCGCGCGACTGCAGTTGATCCACTTATCGCACTGAGGGATGAATAAGAAACCACAATGATCAGACTAGAAGGCATTGAGAAATTCTTCGAACATGGGGCGCAGAAGACCTTTGTTTTGCGTCGCATTACTCTGGAAATCAAAGAGGGTGAGTTCGTCTCGTTCATGGGCCCGTCAGGCGCGGGCAAGTCGACGTTGCTGCATATTCTTGGGATGCACGACAACGCCTGGACCGGGGAGTATCACTTTGCGGATCAGGCGGTGCATCGCCTCAAACCGAAAGACAGATCTGACCTGCGCAATCGCAATATCGGTTTCGTTTTCCAGAGCTATCACCTGCTCGACCATTTGACTGTTTACGAGAACCTTGAGATCCCGCTCTCATATCGAGACGTCAAGAAATCCCAGCGCGAAAGTATTGTCGGGGACATTCTTGACAGATTTCAGATCGTGGGGAAAAAAGACCTTTATCCGAGTCAACTCTCGGGCGGTCAGCAGCAACTGGTGGGTGTCGCGCGAGCGGTGATTGCAAGTCCCAGGGTGATTCTCGCAGACGAACCAACCGGCAATCTGCACACCAGTCAGGGACGCGAGATTATGGAGCTTTTCAAACGGTTGAACGCACAGGGAACGACCATCGTGCAGGTCACTCACTCGGAACAGAACGCGGCATTCAGCGATCGCGTCATCAAGCTTCAGGACGGCTGGTTGGCGAAAGACTAGAGCGGAGTTGAGATGAAGTTACCCGAGACACCAACAGCAAGAGTCCTCATCGCCGATGACCAGCCGGACGTGCTTGAAGCGCTTCGCTTGCTGCTCAAGAGTGAGGGTTTCCAGACCGAGACCGTGACTTCGCCGCAGCGTCTTCTCAGTACGCTCGAATCCCGCGAGTTCGACGTCATCCTGATTGACCTCAATTACACGCGTGACACTACTTCGGGCCAGGAGGGACTCGAGCTTCTGACCCGCATTCACGCGATCGACAGTACCCTCCCGGTAGTGGTCATGACAGCCTGGGGTACCGTCGATCTGGCTGTTGAAGCAATGCGACGCGGGGCGCGAGATTTTATTCAAAAGCCCTGGGAGAACGAGCGGCTGCTCTCCATTCTTCGGACTCAGACCGAACTGAGTCGCGCCCTCCGGCAGGGGCAGCGTCTGGAAGCAGAGAATCAATTGCTGCGCAGCGAAGGGCAGAGTCACCCGAGTCTGATAGCTGACTCGCCGGCGATGCAGCCGGTGCTTCAGGTCATCTCGCGCGTTGGCCCGTCGGATGCCAATGTTCTGATCACTGGCGAAAACGGGACTGGAAAGGGCGTCGTTGCAAGAGTCCTGCATGCTGTCTCAGAGCGCTCCGCAAAACCCTTGGTAACTGTCAATGTTGGCGGCCTTTCGGAGGGTGTCTTTGAAAGCGAGCTATTTGGTCACATCAAAGGGGCATTTACAGACGCGAAGACTGACCGCGTCGGACGCTTTGAGCTTGCGGACGGCGGAACGCTCTTCCTCGATGAAATCGCCAATGTTCCAATGCCGCAACAAGCGAAGCTCCTACGCGTCCTCGAAACCGGTGAGTTCGAGCGCGTCGGCTCGTCCAAGACGCGTAAAGTAAGCGTTCGGATTCTTTCGGCTACCAATTCAGATCTTAATGCGGAGGTTTCCGCCGGACGGTTTCGACAGGACCTGCTCTTTCGGTTGAATACGGTCGAGATCCGGTTGCCGCCGGTTCGCGACCGTCGGGAGGATATCCCGCTTCTTGCAGTGCACGTGCTCCGCCAGCATGCGGCCAGATATCGCAAGCTTCTGACCGGATTTGATCACGCGGCGATGCAGGCCCTGATCGCGCATCCCTGGCCGGGAAATGTTCGGGAACTCGATCATGCCGTCGAGAGATCCGTCCTGATGGCGCAAGGCACGCTTGTCAAAGCCAGCGACCTCGGTCTTCAGTCGGGTCTCGAGAGCTCTCCTCGCCTGGAAGACATGAGCCTTGAAGAGGTCGAATGCTATCTCATCCGACGGACCCTCGCCCGATTCGATGGAAGCGTCAGCAAGGCTGCTGAAGCTTTGGGGCTAAGTCGCAGCGCGCTTTACCGGCGTCTAGAGAAGTTCGGGCTGTAGCAGTGCTGAGGAATCAGTGACGAGTCGTCAGCGGTGCCTCATTGGCTTGCTTTAACCCTCGCTCATCACACCAGTACGTCACCTCCCCCATCACTCAACTCAACACCCTCCTGCCTTCGCGGAATCTCTGTGATAGACTCGCACTATTCCCCGGGGTGGTGACCCGTTGCCAGTTGCCAAATACATATGGATAAACTACGCCCTCTCCTCTTTGTTCTTTTGGCAGCCACGCTGGTCGGTTCGGCTAATCCCCAATCACCGACAAAGGAGTTGCCTAATCCCGCGACCCTCAATTCGCTTCTCGAGGCGATCGGCAGGCGGACGCAAGAATACACTGATGTGATTATGGGTCTCGCCTGGACCGAGTTGATCGCTATCCAGGAGCTCGATGACAACTTTCGGCCCAAGGGTCCGCCCAGAGAATATCGGTACGAAGCGATCGTCGTGCGCCAACCTTTGCCGAACGATCCGAAACAGACACGTCTGGTCGCGTCTCGCGAGCTAAAGACAGTGGACGGCAAGCCCGCCAGTCAGGCCGAGTTGAAGCGGGGCAAATGTCGCGATACAAACCCGAGTCCCGTCTACGGCATGCCATTGTCTTTCCTGCTCAGTCCCGAACGTGGCCGCTATAATTTCGCCCCCGTCAGCGAGGAGCAGTTGAACGGCAGGGCATCCCTCGTCGTCTCGGTGACGCCAGCTTTCTCCAACCAAACGCCGGCAAAGCCCGAGATAAGAATCGAAGGAGATTGCTTTTCGCTGGGTGGCGTACCACCGGCGGAAGGACGCATCTGGATTGATCGAGAGCGCGAGGAGGTCGTCCAGGTGAGCTGGCTCCAGCCCCGTCCCATCGAGTTTTCGATTCCCGCTGGCGTCAACTGGAAAGGCCCGTTTTTTGTCTTCCGCCCGGGCCGTCAAATCCGGCTGGAACGTCAGGAGTCAAGGACCAGATTCGAGCGAGTCTCATTCGAGGAGCCGCATCAGACGGTGCTCATGCCCGTTGAAAGCGAGTCACTGACGTTTCTCAGTGGCACCGGTTCACCTGGACTCAAGACCACCACGCGATACAGCCAGTTCAAGAGATTCCTCACCGATGTTAAGGTGAAGGAGACGCAATAGCGGGGTCACAGATGCAGGATCGCGATTCGACAATTCCTTCATCGCGGTCAAGTAGTGCTCTGGGCAGTGCTCTGGGTGCCGCGTCGGAACAGCTGCCACCCCCGCAGCCGCGACTTCATTTCCTGCCAACACCTCCCGCGCGGCCCGTCCCTAAGCGCGGGCGTTTCGCATTACCAACCCTCACTTACGAGCGTCGTGTCTGGATGCTCGCCATTCTGACCGGACTGCCTGGCGTCCTGGTGGCGATGATACTCCTCTGGGGATACGATCACAGCACCAAGGTTCAATGGACGCTGTCCGTGCTCATCGTGGGTTTCTGGTTTGGCTTCGCGCTCTCGCTGCGGGAGCGAGTCGTGTTGCCGTTGCAGACGCTTTCGAATCTACTCGCCGCCTTGCGTGAAGGGGATTACTCGATTCGCGGGCGCGCCGCTAAGCGGGACGATACGCTCGGCGAAGTAATGCTTGAGGTCAATGCGCTTGGCGCGACCCTCCGTTCGCAACGCCTTGGCGCGATGGAGGCAACCGCACTCCTGCGCACGGTCATGGCCGAGATCGAAGTAGCCGTTTTCACCTTCGACAATGAACAACGCCTACGTCTGGTTAACCGGGCCGGCGAGAAACTGCTCAATCGACCGCTTGAGAGGTTGCTGGGTCGCAGCGCTACGGACCTCGGTCTCGCGGATTGCCTCCAGGGTGAGGCCGCGCGCACACTGCAGCGGTCCTTTCCCGGCGGAACCGGGCGGTGGGGGATGCGGCGGACGATGTTCCGCGAAGATGGACTTCCTCATCAGCTTGTTGTCGTCGCAGATCTCAGTCGAGCGTTGCGCGAGGAAGAGCGACAGGCATGGCAAAGGCTGGTCCGAGTCCTCGGTCACGAACTTAACAATTCGCTGGCCCCGATCAAGTCAATCGCCGGCAGCCTCGAGAGTCTCATCTCGCGCGAGCGGCGCCCCGATGATTGGGAGGACGATCTGCAGCGAGGGCTGAGCGTCATCGCGTCGAGAGCAGAGGCACTGAGCAGATTCATGAGCGCCTACGCCCGGTTAGCCAGGCTCCCTGCGCCAAACCGGCGGCCGCTCAACGTTGCACTGTGGGTGCGACAAGTCATCGGGATAGAAACGCGGACGAAGGTCGTCCTGCGTCCTGGGCCCGAAGCGGTCATCAATGCCGATCGTGATCAACTGGATCAGTTGCTGATTAATCTTCTTCGTAATGCAGTCGACGCAACCCTCGAAACGGGCGGTCAGGTCGAGGTCAGTTGGAAGCTGTCAGCCGGATTTCTGGAAGTTCTTGTCGAAGACGAGGGGCCGGGTCTGTCAAACACAGCCAATCTTTTCGTCCCATTCTTTACAACAAAGCCGGGCGGATCGGGGATCGGTCTCGCCCTCAGCCGTCAAATATCAGAGGCTCACGGCGGCACTCTGACTCTCGAGAATCGAAGCGGGAGCCGCGGATGTGAAGCACGACTGCGGCTGCCCGTCGCCTGAACCCGAGTATCATATTGAACGACCGCGCCTCGTGCTCAGGATGAGAGTCCATGGTGTGTGCGTTTGCATTCATAGAGGCGTTTATCCGCCAATTTGACCAATTCAGCTCCATCACTCGCCTCAATTGGGAAGTACGCTACTCCTGAACTGATCGTGACACCTTCAAGCGCGCCTTCCACGCGACGGAGCACACTCTCCATCGAGCCTTCTGCCATCTCGAGACAGATGGCGGCGAACTCATCTCCACCGTACCGAAAGACCTGATCCGTTCGTCGCAAACTGCGAGTGAGGACAGAGGCGACCTCCGCCAGCATTCGATCCCCTTCTGGGTGACCAAGGCGATCGTTGATGCTTTTGAAGTGGTCGATGTCGAACACGGCCAGGGCGAAATGGCGGTGATAGCGCTCGGCCCGTTCAATCTCCTCCTTGAGAGATTCCTCAAAGCCGGTGCGGTTGGGTAGAGCGGTGATCGGGTCGCGCTGCGCCTCCCCGATTCTCACCTGCAGATAGGCCGAGATCGCCACCGAGAGCGAATGGTCAAGCTCTGTTTGAGCCTCAACAAGAAGCTGGTAACGTTCGCCGGTCTGCTCAGAGATCAGCCGGGCTGCGGCTTGGTGAATGAGGCTCCTGGCAAGGCTGAACTCCTCGAGGAGCTTATCGACCTGCGGGGATCCACGAGCCATCATGCTTCCAAGTCGAGTCGCCAGGCTGGAAACCTCACCTGCGGATGGAGCAGTTCGCAGAATTGATCCAAGCAGCTCGGTCCAAAGCTGCCAATCGCCAAGGTGAGCACTGTCTTCACCGATCGAGCGGATGACCTCGTCAGACAGCTTTTCTTGTAATCCATCGCTCATAAACGATGCCGTTAACTTCGGCTGCCTTAGAAACACGCTTTTGGCTCGGCGCCCGCATGTACCGCAATTTGCCTAAATTGCGCAGCCTGCAATTCGTCAACTGCCGATACAACGCTTGCGCAATTTGGGCAAATTGCGCGACATGGGTCGACCTGTTTCATTCCGATCAGTGATCCCATCGGATCAGATCTTTGCTCCTCCGAAACACTCCGGTTATGGAACAGGAAGACTCACGCGAAGGCCGCGAAGGTCGCG
>JBDTUW010000031.1:0-13569 GCA_040007555.1 Acidobacteriota bacterium
CTATCGAGGCAGAGGACCTTGAGGGTGTATTGGAACTCAGCACCAACGCTGTCGGGATGAATAAACGCCTGGCCATTGCGCACGTGTTTGACGGCCTGGGCACCTTCGATTAACGGACCCTCGATCGACGTCGTGAGGAATACCCGTCGCCCCCAGATGATCGGCGACGAGTGTCCGCGACCTGGAATAGGGGTGCTCCATTTGATGTTCTTCGTCGCGCTCCACTCCGTCGGCAACCCCTTGTCAGGCGAAACGCCGAGCCCCGCGGGTCCCCGCCATTGCGGCCAATTCGATTCCTCAAGCGCGACGCCGGAAGTACTCAGGCCCGCGCAAACGATCAGCAGAATCGCAGCACTAAGAAGCAGGATACTCGCAGATCTTCTTCTCATCTGTCCCTCGGAAGTTGGCTGATGGATTGGGCGCCTATTGCGATGCCTTCATTTCAACAGCCTTATTGCCAATGCAGAAAAGACTCTGCTCGCTTCTGATAAAGAGCCTTCCATCAGCAATCGCGATCGAGGATCGGACCGGCTCTCCAAGAGAGTTTGTGGCGAGGACCTCGTGCTTGACGCCCGCTCGCACCACAAAGGTGTCCCCATCGTCACTGGTCAGAAGTATCTTATCGTCAAATGCAACCGGCGATGATCCATAGAACTTGGTAGCCACAGGAACTCTCCCGCCTTCATAAATCACCGCGCCGGTCTTTGCGTCAAGACAGGTGAGAATGCCCGCATCGCTCATCAGGTAGAGATAGTCGCCATAGAGAATGGGTGAGGGCACGTACGCCGTTCCCTTGTTGTACCGCCAGGCAATCTGATCCGTGCCGTCGACCACACCCGAACCACCCAGTCGCACGGCAACGATTGCCTTTGCCGGATAACCTGAGGAAAGGATCACAAGCCCGTGGCCCACAACCGGAGTAGCGATCGCGTGACTCTTGAGCCCGGCCGCACGCCAGAATTCCTTACCAGTGGCAGGATCGTAGGAAATCAAAAACTCATTGCCGCTGGTAATCAATTCCGTGCGTTTTGGCGTCCTCGCAATCACCGGTGTCGTCCAACTTGCCTGGACAGGTCGCGCCACCTTCCACACTTCCTTGCCCGTCTTTTTGTCGAGCGCAATCAAGAACGAGAGTGAACCGTCGAACTCCTGATCACACTGAAGGATCACCAGATTCTCGAAGAGGACTGGTGAGGTCCCAACTCCCATACCCATCGTCCCGATCCAGCCGAGCGGCTTCTTCCAAATCAGCTTTCCCTTGACGTCGTAGCTGAAGATGCCTTCGGAGCCGAAATAGGCAAAGACCAGTTTGCCGTCAGTGACTGGAGTCGGAGCGGCGTAGTTACCCCTCTTGTGCCTATAGTCTGCAACAGTACCCTGATAGGACGTCTGCTCCCACTGAACCTTTCCGGAATCTCTATCGATCGCAAGCACCTTAAAGGCGTGCAATTTGTCGACGCCAACCCATTCGGGGTGCTTGAATTCTCGATCACCAGTCATGTGCTTTGGCGGCTTGTGATCCTGCGGTGCAGCCTCTCCCTCGACGACCGCTGTCACAAAGATCTGCTTCTCCCAGACGATCGGAGAGGAAAAGCCGCGCCCCGGAAGCGCCGTTTTCCAAAGCACGTTTTTGGAATCACTCCACTCGAACGGAAGATTCTTCTCAACCGAAACACCCTGACCGTCAGGGCCCCGCCATTGCGGCCAGTTCGAGCCACCACGCGCCATGACAACGGCCGCGGATTCTTTCGATACCTCCACGAGCAAGAAGAAAACCACCAAGGCGCCGAGAGCGGCAAAAACGAATTTCCTGTTCTTCAAGACGAACCTCCTCAAAGCCCTCATGACCAGCCAGTCGCAAATGTCTTTTTCTGAATATGCCTGAAATGGACGGCATCTCTTGTCTGGATGCTTGCCAACCCGCAAGGCAGGGCACACGCTCGCAATCTACGGCGTCCAGTGCTTGACGGGTTCAAAACCAACTTATATTTTGAAGGGTGTGGAGTCAAGGCATGCTAAGATGGCTCCTTCTATATCTGCACAGTTTTGGTCAAATACAACTGTTTCGGAAAGAGTTGGCGCCCGCGTGAGTCTCCTTCATATCCAAGAGGACATCGGCCAGAGAACATAAGGTCCCAGAGAACATAAGGTCAAAGATATGTATATCCTAACGCGATTTTTCCTCCTTTCCTGCGTGTTGCTTTTGAGTTTCTTGTCGCCGTCGGCTCCGCCCGCGCATTCGCTCAGCGACTGGACGGACTGGCGCGGGCCAACGCGCGATGGAGTCTCATATGAAAAAGGTTTGCCCGAGAAATGGTCCCCAACGGGTGAGAACCTCGTCTGGAAGCAGCCGTATGGTGGTCGCTCAGCTCCGATCGTCATGGGCGGCCGCGTGTTCCTTTTCAACTCGGCGGGCGATGGAGAAACGGCTCAGGAGCGCGTCATGTGCTTTGACGCCAACTCTGGCAAGCTGATCTGGCAGTACAGATTCAACGTCTATTCCACGGACGTTCCACCGCGCCGAATTGCCTGGTCATCACCCGTGGGTGACCCCAACACCGGCAACGTCTACGTTTTTGGTGCTTGTAACGAACTGGTGGCGCTCTCGAATGACGGAAAACTGGTCTGGACGAGATCGCTGACAGACGAGTTTGGCTCCTGGACCACTCACGGCGGACGAACTGTTTCCCCGATCATCGAAGGCAATCTGGTGATCATCAGCACGGTCACCGATGGTTTTGCGGATCTCTCTCTGCGCCGCAATCGCTACTACGCATTCGACAAGCTGACCGGTGATTGTGTCTGGATCAGTACGCCGGGCGAACGGCCATTCGATACAACGTACTCGACGCCGGTGGCTGTGACCGTCGACGGAACGCGGATTATGATTTCCGGTGCGGGTGACGGCAACGTGCATGCTCTTAAGGTGAACACAGGCGAACCGGTCTGGAGTTTTCCCATGAGTAAGCGCGGCATCAATCCGGGCGTTATCCTGAAAGGGACAACAGCGTTTGTGTCACACCCCGAAGAGAATCTCGATTCCAGTGAGATGGGACTTCTGGCAGCAGTCGATGCCTCGGCAAAAGGCAAGATCGGCAAGGACCAGATACTCTGGTCAGTAAAGAATGTTCAGCTCGGCCCGGCATCGCCCGTGATCGATGGTGATCGCCTCTATCACATCGATGGCGGCGCAAACATGTTCGCATTCGATATCAGCACCGGAAAACAGATCTGGACGCACAATCTGGGGACCATTCAGAAGGCGTCGCCCGTGTTCGGCGATGGAAAGATCTATGTCGGCACTGAGAACGGCAAATTCTTCATCCTTAAGCCCGGCCCTACTGGAGTGGTCGTTCTCGACGAGGACGAACTGGAACCCGTCGACAAGGTTGACACCAAAACCGCCGTTGGCGACGACCTCATCGCCTCGAATGAGCAGATCATTGGTTCAGTAGCGATTTCGCGAGGCAGGATTTATCTGGTTTCAACCAAGGCGATCTATTGCATCGGGAAGAAGACTCCATCACCGGCAATGGGACCAGCGAAGGAGCAGGGTGCGAGCGCGGCGGGTTCGGTTGTGGCGGCTGTTCAGGTAGTTCCCACCGACATTCTCGCCACGCCGGGGCAATCCGTAAAACTTAAGGTGAATCTTTTTGACGACCACGGACGCTTTATTCGAGAGGAGTCGAATCCGACGTGGGCCCTTGATGGATTGAAGGGCGTGGCTCAGGGACTGACCTTTACCGGAGCGGCGGATGCTGGCTCTCAAGCGGGAACGCTCAAGGCGACAGTCGGTGGAGTCACCGGCATCACTCGTATCAGAGTCTTCACTCCAATGCCGATCGCCGAGGGTTTCAGTAGTTTTGCGCTTGAAACCTCCCCACGTGGATGGCTCAACACCACCGGCAAGTACCTGGTTCGTGAACTCGATGGCGATAAGGTCCTTCTCAAACGGGCCGACTTGCCACCATTCAAACGAACCCGATCTGTGATCGGCCCCGCTGGATGGTCCAACTATTCAATCGAAGCTGACATCCGCGCAGTGGAGAAGCGTCGACAGATGGGTGATGTCGGCATCGTCGCGCAACGATACGAGTTGGTGCTCTTTGGGAATAGTCAGCGGCTCGAGCTTCAATCATGGCAAATCGAGCCAACACGAACCGTGCGGAAGCCTTTTGCCTGGAAGCCCGACACCTGGTACCGGCTGAAGCTGCGAGTGGAGAATCTCCCTGACAATAAAACGCGCGTTCGAGGCAAGGCCTGGCCGCGTACGGAAGCAGAACCCGCCGATTGGTTGATCGATCGAATTGACCCGATAGGAAATCGCAATGGAGCGCCAGGCATCTTCGTCGATTCGCCAAATGAGGTATTTTTCGATAACATCAAGATCACTCCCAACAACTAGGCTCTGACGTCTCCGTGACAAAACGCGGGATTGCACGTTAGGGGTTGTCGCGGAGGGTTGTTGTGCTGGGTAGAAACGAGATTTTATATGCTCAAGAAGACTTTGTTCAGGATTGGTTTGATTCGTAATCTCACTATTGCGCTCGCCGTTACGATTCTGCTCGGGTTGACCTTGTCTGCACCTTTGGAGCGTTCTGTTGGCCACGCCGGTACCGATGGTGGCGATTGGCCTATGTGGGGCGGCTCACCGGATCGCAACATGGTCTCGAGGATGAAGGGTCTCCCGACCGATTGGGATGTCGCCAAGAAGACAAACATCAAATGGGTTTCGACGCTCGGATCCCAGAGCTATGGCAACCCGGTCGTTGCGGGCGGTCAGGTCTATGTTGGCACAAATAATGAAGGCCTGCGGGACCCGAAACAGCCGGGCGATCGCGGCGTGATCATGGCATTTCGCGAATCAGATGGTGAGTTCCTGTGGCAGCTCACGCACGAGAAGCTTGCAGCCGGTCGAGTCAACGATTGGCCGTATCAGGGGATCGCCTCCTCGCCGTTGGTCGAGGGAGAGCGAGTCTACTACGTCTCCAATCGGTGTGAGTTGATTTGCGCCGATGCGCAGGGCTTTCGTGATAACGAGAATGACGGGCCATACAAAGAGGAAAAGTTCACCGGCCAGCAAGATGGGGACATCATCTGGAAGTTCGATATGGTGGAGGAAGTTGGAGCGCATCCGCACAATCTTGCGAACTCATCGCCTGTGGTCTTCGGCGATCTGATCTTCGTCAGCACGTCGAATGGTCAGGACGAGAGCCACGTCAACATCCCCTCACCAAAGGCGCCTTCGATTGTCGCCATCAACAAGAACACCGGAAAACTTGTCTGGGAAGACAATTCGGTCGAAGATCGCATCCTTCATGGCCAATGGTCCTCGCCAATGATTGCAAAGATTGGCGACGTCGTTCAGGTCATTCACGGACAAGGCGACGGCTGGGTTCGCGGTTATGACGCGCTGAAGGGGAAAAAGCTCTGGGAATTTGACACAAATCCGAAGGATTCGGTCTGGCCCAAGACCCGCAATGAGCTGATTAGCACTCCAGTCGTCTACGAGAATAGAGTCTATGTTGGTAACGGCCAGGACCCGGAGCACGGAGAGGGAGTCGGGCATCTATATTGTCTCGACCCGACCAAGACAGGTGACATTACGAAGACCGGGTTGGTCTGGCATTACGACAAGGTGCGGCGCTCGATCTCAACCGCCTCGATTGTGGATGGACTGGTTTACCAGGCAGATTTCAGCGGCTTTATTCACTGTCTCGACGCGAAGACCGGACAGGTTTACTGGGTTCACGACATGTTTGCCGCGGTTTGGGGTTCGACTCTGGTGGTTGATGGCAAGGTCTACCTTGGAGATGAAGACGGCGATGTTGTAATCCTCCAGGCGGGCAAGGAGAAGAAGTTGCTGCGCGAGATCAACATGGGCAGTTCGGTTTACTGCAGCCCGGTCCCGGCGAACGGCGCGCTGTTTATCGTCAATCGGAACCAGCTGTTCTCGATTGCGGCGAGTGGGGCACCCGCGGCTCCGGCCAAAGCAAGCACATCGCAGAGGTGAGACATTGCTGGAGAAGCCCGTGAGCTCCGGGAGGGACGAACACTCTCGAACCGTAGCCGATCGCCTGCAACCTCAAAGTGACCTGATCTATGACTCGGCAGATCGTGGTTCGCCCATGATCGAGGAGTTCAAGGAGTTAATCCGCTATCGCGATCTCCTGCGGCAGTTGATCATCCGCAACATCAAGACGCGCTACAAGCGTTCTGCTCTTGGCATGGTCTGGACGATGATTCATCCGTTAATGATGATGGTCGTTCTGACGCTGGCATTCTCGAGCATCTTCCGTTTCAACCTGCCCAACTTCGCGGTTTATGTTCTGTCAGGGTTACTGCTCTGGAATTTCTTTTCGCAAACGACAAACTCGGCGATGAGCGAGCTTCTCTGGGGAGGAACGCTCATGTTGAGGATTTATGTGCCGCGCGGAATGTTTGCCGCGACAGCGTTGGGAACAGGCCTTGTGAATCTGGCTCTCTCGATGCCCGCACTGCTCCTGATCATGCTGGTCAGTGGAGTTCCCTTTCGACCGTCGCTGCTGTTTCTACCGGTCGCGATCCTTCTGCTTTGCCTGTTTACGATGGGCGTGGGTCTGCTGCTCTCGACAATGGTCATCTACTTTGCAGATGTGTACGAGATGTTTCAGATTCTCCTCATGTCCTGGTTTTATCTGCAACCGATCATGTATCCGCTGGAGATTATTCCGGCCTCACGCCAATGGCTTTTCCGGCTCAACCCGATGTATTACTTTCTCACCACCTTTCGGGCACCCATTTATGAGGGGCACCTTGCGCCATTGCGGGAGATGGGGATCGCGGCGCTCGTCGCTGTCGTAACCTTTGTTCTAGGCTGGTGGCTCTTTACCCGGCAAGCGGATCAGCTTGCGTATCGCGTCTGAGGACTTTGGTCGATGGCCGTCACGAAGGAGAAGACAATCGAATCGATAGTTGAGACTCCCCCGGATGAGCGGGCGGTGATCCTCGTCGAGAATGTCTCGGTCAAATACCGCGTTCCTCACGAACGGATCAACACGCTCAAGGAGTACGCAATTCGAACACTTCAGCGTCGCGTCTCTTACAACGAGTTCTTTGCCTTGAGTGACGTCAGTGTGGATGTCAGGGCATCCGAGGTCTTTGGTGTCATAGGGCGGAATGGTGCCGGCAAGAGCACATTATTGAGAGTGATCTCGCAGGTCATGCGACCGACCAGCGGGCGCGTGTGGCGCCAGGGTCGAGTGGCGCCTCTTTTAGAGCTGGGGGCTGGCTTCCACCAGGAATTGACCGGCCGCGAGAACGTCTTTCTTAATGGCGCGCTCCTTGGCCACTCACGCGCCGAGATGCACAGATGCTTTGACGAAATCGTCGAATTTGCCGAGCTGGGAGACTTCCTGGACACTCCAATTCGGAATTACTCGAGCGGAATGACAGCGCGGCTGGGATTTGCGGTTGCTACGGCGATTCGCCCCGACGTACTGATTGTAGACGAGGTTCTATCAGTGGGCGACGCGCGATTTCAGGAGAAATGCAAGGCTCGAATCGCCGAGTTCCGCAGTACCGGCGCCACCATTCTGCTGGTGTCTCACGATGCCGAGCTGGTTGAGACCATCTGCAATCGGGCAGTGTGGCTTGAGAAGGGCCGGGTTCGGGCAATGGGACCGGCGGCGGAGGTCGTCGGGCTCTACCGGGAACGATGACCCGCTGGCGGTGACTGCTATCTATCCCCCGGGGTATGCTAAGTGTTGGTGGTGGGTCAACTGAGCCACTACCAAGGTATTTGCGAGCTTTACAGCAGCGGGGCGGCTGTGCTACGCTGCTCCGTCAAGTTAAGGCTTCAAAAGATTTTGAGTTCGGAGGCAGTTAGATCCAGTAATGGCGTTAGCAAAAGAATCAAAGGTTGAGATCATTTCTCGATATAAGACGCATGAGTCTGATACGGGGTCGCCAGAAGTTCAGGTCGCGCTGTTGACACAGCGAATCAACGAGTTAACGGCTCATTTCAAAACCCACGTCAAGGACAATCACTCGCGGCGAGGTCTGCTCAAGATGGTAAGTCAGCGGCGGAGTCTGCTGGATTACCTCAAGCGGCGTGACATAAATCGCTATCACGATGTAATCAGTCGACTGGGAATTAGACGGTAACTTTCGAGTGGCGCCTTCTCAAGGCGCCGCTTCGGTATTGCGGCCGAACGTGACGGCAAGGTTCCAACTCTCCCACGGTTTCGCGGGACATGAGTGGAACCGTTAATGGGTTTCTTCCTCAGCGCCATCATTTGTGAAAGCTGCGTTGAGCGTTAGCGTGAACGATCTCTCTGAGCATCTAGTCGAGACTGAAAATCTACTCTCTTTCGAAGCCGCAGCGGTTCTGCTCCGTCACAATGGAGGGGTTTCGCTTGTGGCTTTTTTTGTATCTGAATCGGTTTGCAGCCACGGACGCCCCACTTCCCCTTAAGGGCCCCTCTCTCAAATGAACAGGACACCCGTTGAAAACGGGCTGGGAGGCGATCGTGGTAGGTAGTGCAATAGGAGAAGCAAGAATGTACTTGAAACAGGCAATAAATTTGGGCGGCCGGGAACTGACGATAGAAACGGGCCGCATCGCAAAGCAGGCGGATGGCGCCGTTCTCGTTCGCCAGGGTGATACCGTCGTCCTGGTCACCGCAGTCTCCGCTCACAAACCAAGAGCGGGCGCCGACTTCTTTCCGCTGACCGTCGATTACCGTGAATATGGTTACGCCGCCGGACGCATTCCGGGTGGTTATTTCAAACGAGAAGGCAGACCCACCGAAAAGGAAATCATCACCTGCCGATTGACTGACAGGCCGATAAGACCCCTTTTCCCAGAGAATTACCGGCATGAAACTCAGATCATCTCGATGGTTCTCTCCGCCGACAACGAGCACGATCCCGATGTGCTGGCAATTACCGGCGCTTCTGCTGCACTCTTTCTATCTGATATTCCCTTCACGACTCCGATTGGTGGCGTTCGCGTCGGCCTGGTGGATGGCAAATACGTCGTCAATCCAACCTACGAGCAGAACCGCCTGTCGCAATTGAATCTGATCGTTGCCGGCACTGAAGAGGCAATCGTCATGGTGGAGGCCGGCGCCAAAGAGGTGACCGAAGAGGTCATAGTCGAAGCACTCCTTTTTGCCCACGGCGAAATCCGAAAACTCTGCGCCCTTCAGCGCTCGATGTACGAGGCGCTCAACATCAAGAAGCGCGAGTACGTCGCACCCACGATCAACGAAGAGCTTCTCAAGGAGTTTGAGGAGAAATTCAGCGCGGAAGTGCGCGAGGCTCTTAACTCACAGAGCAAGAGTAAAATCGAGAGCTATGCCGCCATCGACGCCCTGAAGAAGAAGGTAATCGAGACCGTTCCCGAAGACGACGCCGCGAAGAAGTCGGAGGCCAGCGGGATATTCGATCTTCTTAAAGAGAGAATCTTCCGCGACGATATTCTTAACAATCGCCGCCGTCCCGACGGTCGCCGATTCTCAGAAATCCGCCCCATCGCCATCGAGGTTGGATGGCTCCCACGCACTCACGGTTCGTCACTCTTCACACGTGGTGAGACGCAGGCCGTAGTGACCGCTACACTCGGAACGTCGCAGGATGTCCAGTACGTCGACAGCCTCGAAACGGGCGAGTTAAAGCGACGGTTCATGCTGAACTACAACTTCCCTCCATTCTCCGTCGGCGAAACAGGACGCACGGGAAGCCCGGGCCGGCGCGAAATCGGTCACGGAGCCCTCGCACATCGGGCGATCGATGCCGTCATGCCTGGCGAAGACAAGTGGCCCTATATCATCCGACTCGTTTCGGACATCACCGAGTCTAATGGCTCGTCATCCATGGCAACAGTTTGCGGTGGCATCCTGGCGTTGATGGATGCTGGCGTGCCTATCAAGGCGCCAGTTGCGGGCGTGGCGATGGGATTGGTCAAAGAGGACAAGAAGTACGCGATTCTAACTGACATCGCCGGCGCTGAAGATCATTACGGCGATATGGACTTCAAGGTAGCGGGCACGCGTGAGGGTATTACGGCCCTCCAGATGGACATCAAGATCACCGGGCTAAATGCACAGATCATGGCTGAGGCCCTTGAGCAGGCGCGCAAGGCTCGCTTGTATATTCTGGACAAGATGAACGAAGCGCTTGACGCACCGCGCGCGGCAATCAGTCGCTTTGCGCCTCGCATCCTCACCATGCAGATTCCGGTTGATAAGATTCGCGATGTCATCGGACCAGGTGGCAAGATGATCCGATCAATCGTCGAGAGGACCGGAGCGAAGATCGATGTCGAGGACTCAGGCCGCATATCGATAGCCACGGCAAATGGCGAGGCGGCCGATCAGGCAATGCAGATCATTCGCGAGTTGACGGCGGAGGCTGAGGTCGGGAAGACCTACCTCGGGACCATCACGCGGCTGGTAGACTTCGGCGCCTTTGTCGAGATTTTCTCTGGAACCGAAGGGCTGTTGCACATTTCGGAAATCGCCGACTATCGTGTTCGCGACGTCCGCGATGAGCTGAAGGAACAGCAGCAGATTCTGGTGAAGTGCATCGGAGTTGAAGGCAACAAGATCAAGCTCAGCCGTAAGGCAGTGCTTCGCGACGAAAAGAAGGCTCAGACCGGCGCGCTCTAAGAGACACCGTTTCTGGCTAAATCAACGCAGAGGCGCGGAGAAGCAAGAGGCACCGAAGGGCCGTATCCTTTCTGCGTATCTAAGTTCTCCGCGCCTTTGGCGTTTAGATAACCACCATTTGAACGAGACTAGAACACGTACGCAACTGACACGCTGTAATGGTTGTTCTTATTCTGGCTCGAAGCGTAATTCGTCCAGAGCCTGCGGTATTCCAGCGACACCATGAAGGTGGGCCGAAACTGATAGATAAAATTCGCGGAGCCGACCTGATTCTTTAGTCTCGTCGTGCCATTGACCAACCCAAACCTGAGATCCGCGTTGTTTGGATCTTCCTGGCCATACGCGAAATTGAACTCCAGCCCAGCCCGCGCAACCGCTGTCAACTGCGCCCAGCCACCTGTCGACCTGATGCCGCGCACCAACGTCTGAGCGCTCTCAATCGATCCGGTGAAGGCGTAGAGCCTGTCAATTCGCGAGCCACTCTGCTCTCCCAACCCAACTGCCCGGCCGTGATAGAACTCGCCACTCAGCTCCAGCCGCTCGCCGATCGGTATTAGCCAGTCGCTCGAGACGATGAAATCGTTGAGCTTTCGCTGATTAAGCAAATCGCGCCGACCGTAGTGGCCACCAACGCCGATCTCAATGCTCTTTTCTGTATCGAGAGCGTGTCGCCATGCCACTCGAGTCTCATACGATGGTGTCCCCCGCAGCGAGTTTCCTGAATACGATTCCCCAAACGGCGGAACAAAACTTCCCTCAGCAATAATCTGAGACGAATCGCCAACGCGAAACCTGTGCTCAACCGATGCTCTCGGACGCCATTGCCAAAGGTTACCGGCGCCGCTCAATGCGGGAAACCAAACCGCAGCGAGTGAAGTCGGGTTGCGTGGTGAAACGACTGGCGCCTCCTGGCCTACAGTGATCGACGTCCGTTCCCAATCCAGTCTGGCGGAGGCGGTGCGGATACGCATCGCACCCAGAACGTCGCCTTCGTACTGCGCTACCGTTCCACCATAGAAATCAAAGTCGATATCGGCACTCAGACGGGCTCCTGCCAATCGCGGACCACTCACCGCGAGCCCGAGACGCGTCTGCCGTAAGGTGGACCCGTACGTTCCGCCACCAGCGCCAGCGAGTCGCGGCAACGCAAACAACGGCTCTGTCCTCGGAATTCCATCACTATTGTAGAAGGTGTTGAAGAGGATCATACCCGACAGTTTTACGTTGAACTTCGAGTCGCTCTCGACCTTGGTCTGTGCGTGCTCCTTGATCTGCGCCGAGTGAATCTCTACCTGCTCTTCCGTTCTCGAAAGACGCTCGTTGATCGAGCGACCTTCTGCTTGTTGAGCAGGCTCTTTGCCGGAGTCCGCGGGCATGGGGTTCCCGCCACGGTTTACTGCAAGCGTCAGTTCCTTCATTTGAGCGGCAAGCGCTTCGTAGTCGGTCCGCGCGCTGCGAGCTTCCTCGCGCGCCTCATCAGCCGTCTCCTGAGCGCGACGCACCATTTCCAGCAGTTCGCTTTCGCGGGAGGCGGAATCTTTAACGGGGCGCGGTCGCTTTGAGCGCCGGGATTCACCCGCTCTCGTCGCACTTGAGCCGGGTATCGTTCGACTCAGGTCGCTCGGCGTTAACATCGCCCAATTAGCGCTCGCCAACACCGGCACGAGCCCGCAGACGAACACCAGACGTTGTAATAATAGTTTCATTTACTACCTCCCACGCTCCACAGTTACCACAGGCAGGACGACGAAAAAGTCTGAGCCCGTCGGACTGTCTCCGCCGCTCGTTTCGAATCCAAGTTCGCCACCGTGGCTCTCAACGATTCGATGTGCGATCGCGAGCCCCAGCCCCGTCCCACCAGACTTACCAAAACTGACAAAAGGTTCAAAGATCCGTTCCCGAATCTCCGTCGGGATTCCGCTGCCGGTGTCGATCACATCGACCCGGACGAAACCATCCCGTTCCCTATCCAACGCGGCACGAACGATCACCTCGCCACCTCCGGGCATCGCCTGAACGGCATTCAGCAGGAGATTCTCAAACACGCGGCGAATTCGATCTTCGTCAGCCTCGACGAAGAAGCGATCCTCGATCTCCAGCCTGATCGTAACTCCCGAACGCTCCATTTGCAGCGTGAGTTCGCTCGCAGCCCGCGTTAACACTTCCGCAAGTCGCAGTGTCTTGAGATCAAGCTTGTAGCTTCCTCGCGAAAACTCCAAAAGCTCTCCGAGCATGACATTCATCCTATGCGAAGCACGCAACTGGCTTTCGAGAAGCGATTGCTGGCGGTCGCGGCCAAGACCGTCGCGATTGAGCACTTCCGCCGCAGTCGTAATCGTTGCCAGGGGATTCCTCAGATCGTGGACGATTGAGCTCGCCATCTGGCCTATCGTGGCCATCCTCTCACTCCGCAGAAGCGCAGTCTGCGACCGCCTGAGAGAACTGCGCATCGCATCAAACGACCGCGCCAGAGCGCCAATCTCACCCTTGGCATCAGTCGGCACCAAGTAGTCGTCGTTCCCCCGTCCGAGTTCCTCAACGCCTGCCATCAGTGTGTCTATCGGACGCGTGATTCTTCGCGCCATCAAATAGCTGAAAATCAGAGCCGCCGCGATGCTCAAGCTCCAAAGGAGCACCAATCGATTGGATATCGCCTGAAAGAGCCGGCCCGCACCAGCCAACGATCTAAGGATTACCACCTGTCCCGGCCGCTCGTTGTCAGCGCCGGTGAGGTCGCTGGCAAAGGCAAGATAAGGTTCTCCGTTGACCACCACTTCCACCGGCGCGGATGCGTTGGCGCGTCTAACACCGGCCGCAAGTGCTGTCAGGATCGCTTGTCCTTCAGTGGCTCCCGGTAGTGAGGACGCGTAGAGATGATCGCCGGAGAGGAACATAACCTCGCTGTGAATTCTCCGTT
>JBDTUW010000032.1:0-13302 GCA_040007555.1 Acidobacteriota bacterium
CGAGTGCTGCATCAGGCGAGCGAACAATGGGCGCAGCCCTTTTACGCGGTCAATGCTCACAGTCTGAGTAGCGACGCTCTTCACACACTCCTGTTCGGGCCTCGCGGAGTAATCGAGAATTGCCAACGCGGGACGATCTTCATCAATGAATTGACGAGCCTTCCGCCACTCCTTCAGCAGCGCTTTGCCGCGCATCTCGAAGAGCAACGGTGGCGAGCGCGTTCGGGCAAGTTGGATGGTCAGCGGCTGATCTTTTCGACTACCTGGAACCCGTGCGACATTCGAGCCGATAATCGCATCGCCTACGGTCTGGTCGAACTTCTCAAATCGACGAGCTTCACCATCACTCCTCTGCGTGAACGCAGCGAAGATACTCCATACCTTGCCAATCACCTGCTTGAGAAAATCGTCAAGCGGCTCAGCAAAGGTCCGCACGAGATCGCACCCGCCGCGATGAAGATCCTTATGGAGTACACTTGGGAGAACAATATCGATGAGCTGGAAGCGACGCTCGAGAGTGCGATCGCGTGCACGCCTCCGCACACTATTGACGAAACGCTGCTCCCACCACGCGTCCGGTACGCCACTCTCAAAGCGATTCCCACCAACGGTGTCGACTTGCCCCAGCTTGTAGACGATTTTGAGCGCGGCTTGATTGAAACGGCCCTTCGCCAGACGAATGGCAACCAGACAAAAGCTTCCCAGCTTCTGGGTCTTCGCGTGCAAACGCTCAATATGAAGTTGAAGCGATTTGCCGAGCAGAATCAGGAGATCAAGCTCAAGGGAAACTAATTCCTCGGGCTTTGAGTGCTCGTTTCGGGCGTCGCGACAAAACGATAGCCGACCCCGCGCACTGTCAAGAGGTGGCGCGGGTCGGCTGGCTCATCCTCGAGATATCGTCTTAGCCGCACGATAAAGTTGTCGATCGCCCTCGTGTCCGTATCTTCGCGAAGTCCCCAGACTGCAGTCAGCATCGCCTGTCTCGAAACCACCTTGCCCACATTCGCGATCAGATACCTCAGTATCTCGCCTTCCATGTGCGTCAGCTTGATCGCCCGGTCGCCAATCCGTACCTCGAGGGTTTCGAAGTCGATCGTCCGGCCAGCAAATGAAAACTGCGTGGTCAGGTCTGGCTGCCGGCGGCCAGCCTGCTCAAGCCATTGACGACGTCTCAGCAAACCCCGCAGCCGTGCCAGAAGAATCGTCAACTCAAAAGGCTTGGCGAGGTAATCATCAGCGCCCGCATCGAATCCGCGTAGCACATCCTCTCGGCGTCCGCGCGCAGTCAACATCATGATCGGAACAAACTGGCCCGCCTGCCGCAACTCGGACGCGACAGCAAATCCGTCCTTGTCCGGAAGCATGACGTCAAGCAGCACTGCGTCATACCGGCTGCCCGAACTCAGCAGAAGCTTGAGCGCAGAGTCTCCATCCGAGGCAATATCGGTAGTGTAGCCCTCTGCCTCCAGATTGAACTTCAGTCCCTCAGCGAGGTGCTGTTCGTCTTCGACGATCAGAATAACGCTCATCAGGAAGTTCTCAGCTCTTCCGCATGTGCCAACCGCGGAAGCTCGACGGTAAAGGTGCTTCCGTGACCTTCGCCCTGGCTCTCTGCGAAAACGCGGCCTCCGTGTTTCCTGATCACCGCGCGGACAATGAATAAACCGAGGCCCGTCCCCTTGACCCGCCCGGATACCAGTCTTGGTACGCGATAAAAACGCCCGAATACACGCTTGAGTTGCTCAGGTGGAATCCCGATTCCACGATCCGTCACGCGAATGGTGAGCTGCCTTTGATTGAGCGCCGCCAATTCCACGAGGACACTGATCTCGGTCTCGGAGTATTTGATGGCGTTGTCGATGAGATTCGATACCGCGGCTCGGAGCTCATCCGGATCGCCGGCAACCAAGGCTCGCTCGCCCACTGGAAGCGATTCTCGGTATTCGATTGATTGCTCGCTCAAGTGACCGCGTATTCTCGTAAGCGTCAGACACTCGCGGACCAATTCGTCAAGATCGATGACATTCCTTTGAAACGGGCGCTTTAGATGGCCAGTCTGTCCTGCTTGCAGTACCTGCTCGACGGGGTGCAGCAGCCGGTCGGTATCCTCGAGCATGATCTGATAGAACTCGCGTCGCTTGTCTTCCGCCACTTCTCGTGTTTGCAGAGTCTCGAGGTAGAGACGAATCGAGGCGATCGGCGTTTTTAGCTCGTGAGTTACGGCGTTGATAAAACTGTCGTGTTGCTCATTGCGTCTGATCGCGCGGACGAGAAAGATCGTGTTGAGCACCAGGCCGGCGATGATCAGCACAAAGAAAACGACTCCGAGGACAAGTAGCGCCACTTCGCGCCAATTGAGCAGTATCCAGCCGACATTGAGCGCGACCGCCAGCGCCACCAGACAGGCGCCGAGAACTATGAAAAACGCTATCGATTTGCGATCTCCTGCCCACATCGGTCGTTATTGTAGTCGATCTTACTCCGGAGCAGGAGTGCCGCAGAGCGGGTTCGGGCGGAAGACTCGAAGTAAGGCAAACGCACTGCCTGCCATTCCGTTCGATCGCTCTTCCCTCGACGTTTTGTGCCGCCCTCGGGAGGTTGCGTGAGTCTTCCTGGCTGCGCTCTGGTAGTTGCTTCCCCCGAGAAAACGAAAAGGTCGCCGGGGCAATACCCCTCGGCGACCTTTTCTGATGCGGCTTAGATACTCTTAAGCGGCGTCGGCGAGTTCTGTCTCGTCAGCCGCGGCTTTTTTTGGCAGGGAAGCGACGCGAATGCCCTTTGCCAGACCCAGAAACTGAAGCGTCCGAATACCGTACCAGTTGATGTCCAGTTCGTACCACGCCAGGCCGTGACGTGCCGATGACGGGTGTGCGTGGTGATTGTTGTGCCAACCCTCACCGAAGCTGAGCAGAGCCACCCACCAGTTATTTCGTGAGTCATCGCGCGTCGTGAACCGGCGCGTACCCCAAATATGTGCCGCTGAGTTGACCAGCCAGGTGAAGTGCCACGAGAACACCGTGCGGACGAATACTCCCCACAAAACAAATGGCCAGCCGCCAAGAGCGAAGAGCAGAAGCCCAACGAGAATCTGGGGGACGAAATGCAGTCGTGTCAGCCAGACATAAAAACGGTCCTTTGCCAGATCGGCCGCGTGACGCGCCGTCACCTCAGTATTCATGTGCAGCGACTGCCCGCTAATGATCCAGCCCATGTGGGACCACCAGGCGCCATCACGCGGCGAATGCGGGTCGCCCTCGCGTTCGGTATAAACATGATGCACGCGGTGAGTCGCCACCCAGGAGATGGGGCCACCCTCCATCGCGAGCGTTCCACAAGTCGTCAGGAAGTACTCGAGCGGCTTTGGCACCGTATAACCCCGGTGCGTCAGGAGCCGGTGGTAGGCCATCCCGATGCCGAGGCTGCCAGCCACCCACCACATCAAAACGGCCACAGCGACCGCCTGCCAGCTGATAAACCAAAAAGCTGCAATCGCCAGAATATGGAAAGCGGCAAGAAAGGCCGTGACGCCGACGTTGAAGCCCTTTGCCCTGACACCAATCACTGTCTCATTGCGCATGACGTTTCTCTTTTTTAGAAGTCCCTTGCGTTAAGAAAATTCATTCGGTAAGTTGCAACCCAAGTATCTGAGGTCCTGTTCGGGGATGAGGACGTCATTGACTCTGACACGATGATCCTAGCAGGGAATGGTGGATCCGTTTGTAATAGTTATGTAATCTCCAAATGTTGCGAAGATTCGCCTCCGGCCGTCCTGACAGGCGGAACTTTTTGGCAAATGCGCTGTCTGATATAGTACGCGCATCGCGAGGTGTTGTGAGCTTGATGCGCGAAGGACGGGATCGGATCATCCGGGAATGAAGCGCCAGCTAGAAAAGTCGGTTCGTCCGCAGGACGGTCGCCGCCTCCTCCCGGTCTCCGCATTCCTTCTTTTCCTGCTCTCACTCCCGACGATCTCCTGTAAATGGTCGTCCGCCGCTCGATTAGACCCTCCCGCGGGTAAGGTTTCGCGCGCTGCCGGCGCCCTCGGCGACTCGGACGGAGATGGGCTTCCCGACGGTGCCGAGTTGCGCACAGCGGACGACCGCGAGAACTTTAGAAGGTGGTTTGCGGCGATCGCCGAGGCTCAGTTTTACGAGGTCAGTCCGGGCTGGTCTATCGAGCAGCAGGATTGCGCGGGCCTGGTTCGCTTTGCGTGGCGCGAAAGCCTCCGAAGCCACGACCGCGGATGGATAAAATCGATCGGGGGCTTCACGGAACCGGTCGCTCCTGACGTACGCGGTTTGCAACTCGAGGCGGGATTGCTGGGTGAGAAGCTTTTCCGCACCAAATTTGGCCAGTTCCGCGAAACCGACCTCACCGACGGAACTTTCTCCGAGTTCGCGGATGCCCGCACGCTGAAGAATTACAACGTAAATTTTGTCAGCAGGGACCGCCGACAGGCGCAAACGGGCGATCTTCTTTTCTACCATCAACCATGGACGCAGCGGTTTCCCTTCCACGTCATGGTGTTCCTTGGTGAGGCCCGGAACGCCCCCGAAGGTGCTCACGACTGGGTCGTTTATCACACTGGCTCAGGTGTCGCGTTTGGAGCCAGAGCTCATGAGGAAGCTCCCCCAGCGTCGGCTGCGGATCGTGTAACACCGAGCGGTGGCACCACAGAGCACGACACGATCAAGAAGGTCCGGCTCTCAGTACTTGACCAGCACCCAAACGTGCGTTGGCGGCCGTTGCCCGGCAACGCAAATTTCCTTGGCTTTTACCGGCTGAAGATTCTCGATTGAAAATATGAAGACCCGTAACTGGCTCGCATCGACTGTCATTCATCTTGGAATTTATCTGGGAATCGCGATCTGTGCCTTCTCCGTTTCGACGTTGCGGCCACATGCACAAGGCGAGTCGGCCACCCCGGCGGCGTCTCCGCAGGCCAGCGCGACGCCCAAGCCGCACTTCTCGCTGTCGACAAATCGAACCTACAGTCCGAGCGATCGGGCGCGAGTCTGGATCACCTATCAGGATATCGATTACCTCGATTTTCGGGTTTACCGAGTCCGCGAGCCCTTGAAGTTTTTCAAACAGCTCAATGATCCCCATCAAATGGGCGAGCAGGAGAAGACTCAGGTCGCCGCCAGTTACAAGCGAACCCCCTCGGCTCTCGAGAGGCTGCGCTCGTTTAAGAGTTCGATCTACTACGGCTTCAAACGATATGCGAGGACGCAACTGCAGCAGGAATCGAGAGTCACTTTTAATGACAAGTTTCGTTCTGGCGCACGACGCCCCTTGTTCGAGGCCGACTACGCGCGCGTCCCGTTGCTCAATCCGGACCAGATGGTTAAGAGCTGGCGCGAGACGCTGACACCCCTCGCCAACGAGTATGACTCACGCAACGTGCCACTCGACAAAACCGGCCCCGGAGTCTATCTGGTTGAGGCCGTCAACGGCGACCTTCGCGCCTATACCGTGGCAGTAGTCACCGATTTAACGGTGCTGACGAAGACAGCGCCAAGCGGCGAGATCATCGTTTATGCCGTCAATCGAAAGACGGGCGAGCCGCGTTCGAATCTTCAAGTCGAGATCGTCAAGGGTCGAAAGCTGCTTGCGGAAGGGAACACTGACAGCGATGGCCTCATGAAATCCCGTGTCGTACGGCAGAAGGACGAGCCCAGGGCGGAACCGACCCCGGCGGAAGATGTGGACCCCGCTGAAGAGCACAGCGATGTCGGAAGCGATTCGTACCTGATTATGGTGAGTGGCGGTGACCAGTTCGCGATTTCTGACCTGGAACCCTATTACTTCGGCTGGTACGACGAGGAAAGTGGCGATCAAAGCCTGGTCAGCTATATCTACACCGATCGACCCGTTTACCGGCCAAATCAAAAGGTCTATTTCAGGGGCATCCTGCGGCGACTGGGCGACAAGGGTTACGAAACGATGAGTGGCCAGAAGGCGATGGTGACGATCGAGGACCCGAAGGAAGCCAAGATATTTGAGCGCGAATTGACGCTCACGGGACGCGGCACATTCAGCGGGGAAGTTGACGTCGCCGGAGGCGCTCCCCTGGGCGGTTATCGCATTGTTTCCAAGGTCGGCACAGATGTCGCATCCGGTTACTTTGAAGTTGCGGAATACAAGAAACCTGAATACAAGGTCACCATCAAAACGCCAAAACCATTTGTTCCAGTCGGAGAGAAGACGAAGTTCTCGATCGAGGCCAAATATTTCTTTGGGGCACCGGTGGCCAATGCCGAGGTCCAGTACTACATCTACCGCTCGCATTACTATCACTGGTGGTGGCGTGCTGAGGACGATGGGATCGGCGGCGACGAAAATGAGGACGAGGAGGGTGGTGGCTACGGTTATGGCAACGACATGGTCAAGGACGGGCAGGCGCGACTCGACTCGAACGGTCGTCTCGATGTCGAGTTTGCTGTTCCACCACCAGACGCGGCGGACTCCTGGGACTACACCTACAGGATCGAGGCGCAAGTGACGGATTCGGCGCGGCGGGCGATCGATGGCCGTGCGAGTTTTGTCGGGACTCGTGGGAGCATCGTGGCAACGGCTCAGCCCGAACGATACGTCTACTATCAGGGGGACAATGCACGGATCAAGATCAACACGTCGGACTACGAAGGAAAGCCATTGGCGGCGAAGCTGACGCTGAAGTTTATCAAGCGGACATGGGATCGTGTCGAGGCGGAGGGTGATTCCAAGTACAAACGCTTCGAATACAAGCTTCGCGAAACCGAACTCGCGTCCACCGAGCTCAGTACGAACGCGCAAGGTGAGGCAAGCTACGACTACAAGGTGCCCGTCACGGGCAGTATTTATCTCAAGACGATCGTCAATGAAGCGGGCAAGCAGGTCGTTTCGCAGGGTGGGTACCTGTGGGCGGCTGATCGAGGCGAGAAATGGGCGGATTTCGCGTTTGAAGACTCGGGCTCGATCAAACTCGTTCCTGACAAGAAGTCATATCAGCCGGGCGAGACGGCGCATGTTCTGGCGATGCTGCCGACTGATGGCGCACATCTTTTGGTGACGACGGAGCTCGCTGGTGTCCTCAGCGCTCGGCGTCTCAACGCGCCGAGTCGGGCTGTCATGATCGATGTTCCCATCGAAGCGCGTTATGCCCCGAACGTCTACCTGACTGTCGCGTACGTCAAGGACGGCGAAATGTATACGAGCGACAAAATGCTCGCCGTGCCCGCGCGCAACAAGTTTCTAAGCGTTGAGATCGTCCCGGACAAGAAGGAGTACAAACCCCGGGATGTCGCGTCGTACACAGTGCTGGCACGGCAGGCGGATGGATCACCGGCGGCGGGCGCCGAGCTGAGCTTTGGGCTTGTCGATGAAGCCATCTACAGCGTGCGCCCGGATACGACAGGCGACATTCGCAAGGCTTTCTATGGCCGCCGCTACAACCGAGTCCAGACTAATTTCTCGACCTCGTTTAGTTTTACGGGCTATTCTGCTGAAAAGCCGGTCAAACTCGCGCTCAACCGGCGCGCGTTTCAGCTCGCTGATTTTAAGAATGAGTCTCAGTATGCGGAACCGACAATCCGCAAGGACTTCAAGGATACTGCCTACTGGCAGGCTGATGCCGTCACCGGTGGCGATGGGCGGGCAACAATCAAGGTCAATCTTCCCGACAACCTGACGACATGGCGCGCGACGGCCCGTGCGGTGACTGCCGATACGCAAGTAGGCGCCGCATTGGCGAAGGTGCTTTCTCGCAAGGATTTGATCCTGCGGCTCGAGACACCGCGCTTCGCCACCGAAGGAGACACAGTTACCATTTCCGGGATCGTCCATAACTATCTCGATGCAGAGAAGGCGACCAAAGTCTCGATTGAAGTCACCGGTGGACAGCTGCTTGATGCTCCAAGCCAGATGATGACGATCGCGAAACAGGGCGAACAACGAGTCAATTGGCGCATTTCCACTTCACAGGTGGGAGAGGTTCGATTGCTGGCAAAGGCTCTCACCGATGCCGAATCCGATGCCATTGAGTTGCCGCTTCCAGTCGTGCCGGTAGGCCTGCACGAAACACGCGGCGGCACCTCCACCGTTGCCAACGAGAATGGGGAAGCGACGATTGCGCTGGAACTGCCAGCGAATGCGAACGCTCAGGCGAGAACGCTGCGCATCGAAGCGGCACCATCAATCGCGGGTACTCTCTTCGGAGCGCTCGATTACCTGACCAGCTTTCCGTATGGCTGCACCGAACAGACGATGTCGAGTTTTCTCCCGAACGTCGTCGTCGCTCAGACACTCAAGGACGTCAAGACGACGTCGCTGCGGACGACCAATGATCTTGATAAGAAGGTGGCAAGAGGGCTGGATCGGCTCTATCGCTACCAACACCAGGACGGTGGATGGGGATGGTGGAAGGATGATCAGACAGACCCATTTATGACCGCCTATGTGGTTGATGGACTGGCTCTGGCGCGTGGAGCCGGGTACGCGATCGAGTCGTGGCGTCTCGACCAGGCCCGCGAGAAGATGAAGCAACTTCTCGAATCGGGAAAGACTGAACGCAACCGCGGGATCGACCTGGAGGATCGTGCTTATCTTGTCTACGCCTTGACCAGAAGCGGCGATACCGACGTCAAGTTCACCAATGATCTCTTTGCCAAACGCAGCGAGTTGCGCCCTTATGGAAAGGCACTGCTCGCGCTCGCGCTGAGGGCGAGGGGAGAGAACGATCGGGCCCGCGAGGTCGCAGTAGAGCTGGAGCGCTTAGCCCGCTCAAGCGAGTTCGACGCACACTGGGAATCGAAACGACGGCCGATGCTCGATTTCGAAGTTGAAAATGACATTGAGGCCACCGCGCTTGGGTTGAAGGCGATGGTCCAGTTGCTGCCCCAGAGCCCGCTGCTGCCAAAGCTTGCGAGATGGCTGGTTGGTAACCGCTCCCGTGGGTACTATTGGAGCAACACAAAACAAACGGCGTTTGCCCTCCTGGGATTAAGTGATTATCTCAAAGTGAGTCAGGAGCTGGCGCCGGACTACAGTCTTGAAGTCTATCTCAACGGCGAACAGGTGTTCTCGCGTCGAGTGACTCCGGCAGACGCGACGACCGGCCAGACGTTTGTCATCGAGCGCAAGGGAGTGAACGTTCCGGCCGCAAGCAGTGTCCGGGTCGTCAAGCGTGGTCGTGGAATGCTTTACCTGTCATCGACTCTCGACTACTTCACTCGGGATGAGAATGTGCCGCCCAAGTCAACGCCGAATCTGACGCTGGCGCGTGACTACCTCCGATTAAAAGTGACCGAGACGGCTGGTAAGCCGAAGTGGACTACCGAACCTCTGACCGGTGATGTGCGCTCCGGTGACCTCATCGTTTCACGACTGCGGGTGACAGGCGCGAGGGCGCAGTACCTGATGGTTGAGGATCCGATTCCGGCCGGGTGCGAGCAAGTCGAGCGCGTCAACGGGCTGGAACTCGATTACAGTACCGGAAAATGGTCTGACTGGTACAGTGCCAGGGAGTTTCGGGATCAGCGGACAGCGCTCTTCGTTGACTACTTCGATGGGGATGCGACATTTCAGTACGCCCTGCGTGTCATCGTTCCCGGTGACTTTCGCGCTGCGCCGGCTCGTGCGGAGTTGATGTACCAGCCGACGGTGCAATCAAACACGGGCAATATCAAGCTGACATTTCTCGATCGGAAGTGAGGTCTCACCAATGTTCAAAGATATTCTGAACGCCGTCGGGAAGGCAGCACGAGCGATGACGGGCAAACCATCCGCGGTTGTCCTGGGTCTGATCTTTTATCTGGGGCTGGTTGCCGCCGTATATTTCTTCGTCGTCACGAGAGAAGCAACGGTTGGCCAGCTGGTCCTGACGGGGCTGACGGCACTTGTCGCGCTGGCGCTCTTCTTCGCACTTCAGTCGGTTGGCGTGCGATATACCAGGAGCTCTGAGGGGTTTGGGGCGCTGCTTCGAAGTGCTGCGCGCGATTGCTGGAAGCTCTTCGCGGCGAGCCTTCCCGTTCTGCTTCTTGGGGTCGGCGGTCTCTTTGCCTTCGCGCTTATTGAGTTCCTGCTGACGAGAAACGATCCTGCAGCTGAATATGGGTTTGTCTATACCCGTCTCATTCCCGGTCTTCGTTTCCTCCTGCTGTTTTTCATTTTACCGGTGGTGGCAGTACAAGTCTGGATCGTCGCCAGCCGCGAGACCTTGAGCGCCGCACTGAAAGGAATTGGAAAGAGTTTCGCCCGCGGATTTTCGTTGAAGTCCCTGATCACCTATCTACTCATTTTCCTTGTTGTTGGCGCGATCACCTACTTTCTGGTGTTTACGCGGACACCGGTGAGCAACCCGTGGATGGACATCGGATTGTTGTCCTTTCGTCTCGTGATTGCTGGTCTGGTGATCTTTCTCGGCTGGTTTCTCGCTCTCGGCGCCCTCACCGAAGCGACAGAGAAAGCCTAGCGGCTGTCGCCGGATGCGCGTCATCAAAGCCGACATCGTCCTTCTCCTTCTGTGCGCAGCGGTAGCCGCATGCGGGCACACGCCGGTCTCCAGTCCGGGCCCATCCCCCGAAAGGAACTCCGATCCTGATGCGGAATTAGCGCGAGTTGCGAGAGAGGCGCTCGGCGAACGCGAAGGCACCATTCTTGTCATCGATCCACGCGATGGACGCATCCGCGTGGTAGTCAATCCGCGTCTTGCTTTCGAGCAGACGTTTCCGCCTGGATCCGCGATCAAGCCGTTCACCTCCCTCGCCGCGCTTCGCACGGGTGTGGCCGAACGAAAAACGCGTCATCTCTGCAGTGGGCGATATCGGACTGAGGCATACGAGATCGTCTGTTCACATCCTCAGAGCAAATCGTCTTTTGATCTTCCTCAGGCGCTGGCATATTCGTGCAATGACTATTTCGGTGTTCTCAGCGAACGGTTGAGCGAGGGTTCCTTCGCTGCCGCGCTCTCGGCCTTTGGCTTCGGCAGGCGGACGGGCATCAATGCGGTTTCGGAAGCACCGGGCCACCTTCCCGAAGGCGACTGGAGCGCCAGGATCGCCCTCGGAGAAGGTGACGATCTGCTGGTCACTCCGATTCAGCTCCTGAGCGCCTATTCTGCGCTCGTCAATGGCGGGAATCTTTACCGCCCCAGGATGGCGCCGCGAGCGGGGTTTGGCTCTGATCTGCGTGCAGCCCTGAAAGTGTCACCGGCGCATCGCTCGATTATCGTCGATGGGATGCGTGGCGCAGTCACCTTTGGTACGGCGAGAGACGCAAAGCTCGACTCGATCGGGGACTTCGTTTTTGGCAAGACAGGGACTTCGACCACCAGCAGCGGCTTTCGGACCCAGGGCTGGTTTGTGGGATTTGCCGGTGAATCTGATGCGCGAATTGGCGTACTCGTTTTCCTCAAACGAGCCCACGGTTCCGAGGGAGCCGCCATCGCAAGACCAATCTTCGAGAGCGCATCGCGGGAGCGCGATGTGCGCGAGGCGCCCGCAGATGTCGTGAGGGTGCATCTCGTATCTGAAGATAAAACCCTTCAACTCAGCATGGAGGACTACATCTCCGGTGTCGTCGGAGTTGAAGGAAGCACCGAGGACGAGCGCGAGGCACTCAAAGCGCTGGCGGTTGTGAGCCGAACGTTTGCTGCCAGAAATCGTGGACGCCACGCCGCCGAGGGCTATGACTTTTGCAGTACGACGCACTGTCAGCGTTACGTCGTCGGGCCAGCCCCCGAAGCGGCGCGAAATGCGGTGAGGGAGACGGCAGGGGAATTACTCAAGGACCAGCGCGGCCAGCCAATCGACGCATATTTCAGCGCGGCGTGCGGGGGAGTGACTGCGGATATCGCGAAGCTCTGGGGTGTGGTCCCGCTCTCCTATTTGCGGGTATCGCGCGATGACTACTGCTCAATGGGCGCCAATCAGTGGCTTGATCGAATCCCCTCAAAGGCCCTGGTCGCGGCTCTTTCGAAGGATGCGCGGACGAACGTTGGCCGACGGCTGAAGGATATCGTCGTTACGCGAACCGACGAAAGCGGTCGGGCGGAATGGATCGCACTTGAAGGGGAGCAGCGGAGAATCGTGCGAGGGTGGGACTTCAAGATCATCGTCGGCAGGACCCTCGGGTGGAACCTGCTCAAGAGTTCACGATTTCAGGTGAGGAAGGAAGGGGATCAGTTCGTATTTCGCGGCAGCGGATTCGGTCACGGGCTCGGTCTCTGCCAAGCTGGGGCTCACGTCGCTGCTCGCCGCGGATTGAGTTACTCGCGGATTCTCAATTATTACTTTCCTGGGCTCTCCTCCGTTCGTGAGGAGACATCACTCGACTTGCAGGGCAAGGCGGTGCCTTCCTATGCATCGCTCCAACGATCATCCGGGAGAACGTCGCGTTCGGAGCATTTTTTGTTGCGTGGCCCGCCGAGTCTTGCCGCGGCGGACAGGGAGACGATCTTCCGCGCACTTGAGTCTGCGCGCGCGGATGTTCTCGGCAGGTTGAACCGCGCAGAAGTGAGGCTGTCGGAGACGCACCCGCTGGAAGTGGTGGTTCATGAGACGACGGCGGATTTTATCAGGCATACAGGACAACCGGGATGGGTGGCTGCGGCAACAGATGGGGCGAGGATCGCGCTTCAACCTGTCGTGGTGCTGCGACGCCGGGCAAATCTGGCAACGACGCTCCGGCACGAGTATGTACACGCCGTGATCGAGAGCCTCGGGAGAGGGAAGACGCCACGTTGGCTCGCTGAAGGCATCGCGATCCACGTGGCTGGTGAAGGGAACCGATTCAGCGCAGGAGGGCGACGCCCGACGATCATGATGATGTCGACGGACGAACTGGAGCGACGCCTCGCACGGCCGACGTCAGCTGATGACATGCGAGCACTCTATTTTGTTGCCTACGATAAAGTGCGGGCTCTCGTGCGTGATGAAGGGGAAAGCGCTCTCTGGCGCCGCGTCGCTGTTCATAGCACCGCGCTTAGGCCGGAGCTTTCTAATTCAGCTACCAGGTGAACCATTCTCGCCACAGCGCAAGATTGCGGCTAAAGGCGGACTGAAGTTTGGGCAATTTCTCGTCGCCCTCGAGTAAAAAGTCCTAAATGCGCCCCGAATGGGGCAACCATCTAACAGATTGCTATAAGGGGCAACGCCCTGGGTAACGCGTCACGCGGAGCAGCGCAGAGTTCGTAGTCCCGTCTTAGGTGGAATGGTCCGGAATCGCAGCATTCCGCCTATAAGGCGGGTTGCGCTGCGGAGCAGCGCACTCGAGATCGAACAAGTTATTTCGACGCTGCTATGGTTGTGTGAGACTGGTAAT
>JBDTUW010000033.1:0-13159 GCA_040007555.1 Acidobacteriota bacterium
GTTCTAACGGGCGGTTGCGGAGCCCAAGTGTCGTTGACAGACATACTAAGAATCGCTGCCGGATTCTAAGACCTGAGTCGAAGGCGTTTCAAGAGTTGAATCTGACCGGCGTGATAGAGGTCGTGAGCACCCGCGCCCAGAATCAACCTTCGGAAAGTAAACTTGCTTCCGCCGGCTCGTTCATCGAGTCTGCTGCCATCGAACTCTGCGACCGCGCTCGTTAGCCTTCGGTGAAACTCTCGCAGGAGCTGGATGTCGTTCTTCCATTCGAGTGGCGTTCCCTCGGGCGGTCGCGTGAACCAGTTCGAACCCTTAAGGGGGAAGGAACCTCGCGCCTCTCCCGCCAGCCGCCGATAGACATTGTATTTCCAGTATGCGGCATGAACGGCAATCTCCCAGGCATTATGTCGATCTTTGCCGGGTCGCCAGCCAGCTTCTTCCGCTTTCAGGCGACGAATCGAACCCAGAAGATTGACTCCGTGCCACGATGGCTGGTCGAACGCTTCCTTGAGGTGCATCAGGAGAATGTCGATTTCCGTCATTGACGATGCATATCTCCTGCCTGGTAAGCGTTCACCAAATCGCGCTGCGAAGTAGCAATCGGCCTGCTCGACTCGACATCCTTTTGCCTTACTTTGCCTTACTGCGGTCGCAATGATCTCGTCGCCGCAGCCAGCTCGGAGGCTCAGCCAGCTTCGGTTCGCCTGGTCATCATATCTCTCAACAGCTCGTCGCGGTCCTTCTTCCGTTCGTTGTATCCAGCTCCGTCATAGGGGTTGAGCTTCTCCAGCCAGATCTCCTCGAGCGAGGCGAGGTCTGCACGGTAGTCCCAGGTTACTCCCTCTCGTGGCTCAAGTTCATCGAGAACTTCGAAGACGAAGCTATCGCGCCCATGTTCAAGCCAATCGCGCTGAAGGCTTGCGTTCGGATGTTTCCCGAGTCTCAGCTGGAACTCGTGCCGATTGAACATCGCGTCCAGATTAAGCGTGCTACCCACCAGGATCCTATTACTGCGAAGGTTGCGGATCTGATAGACACCCATTCGTCTGGGGTTATCGACATATGCCCTTTTGAGAGCTCTCTTACGGTCGTTTAACATCGCGTTTGAGCCTGGATCGACGAGTCTATCCCGGGAGCTCTCACTACTTGAGAAGACCGCTCAGCCAATGCAGCACATTCAGCGCGAGTTGCCGATCATCGTTTCCCGGCACATTCATGCCCATCTTGAACTCCTGCTCGCCATTTGGCCCTTGTGCTTTGAACACCTGAGCCGAAAACATTGCCGCTTCACCGAACGCCACCAACCTTCCCTTCCCAAAGGTCATGGCGAGGCCCTGGGATCGGCCCGCAACAGGGCTGGAGTGGGCGGCAATATTCTCCGCTCTTCGTTCGATGGGATTCTGAGGACCGAGCACCGCTTGAAGTTCCGAGCGCGTCGGCGACTCGTACGCGGTTCCGCCGAGCTTGAGCAGGGCGCTGGCTCCCGCAGGCGCTCCAAGTGACTGCCCGGTGAAGGCAACAACCCGCTTGATCTCTTCCGAGGAATCGCGCCCGCGAAGAATTGCATGGGTGCCAAGAAGGGAGTTTTCATTGGAGAACCTGAGAACAGCCGGGCTAGCCTCCGAATTCGCATAATCAAAGACGAAGCCCTTCCCCATCGAGATTCCAAATCTGCTCGCCAGATTCTCAGCCGCAGTTCCAAACGGAGTGTGATCAGCAATCAATAATAGCGAGCCGCCACCCCGGACCCAATCCCGCACGATATCGCATTCCGCCTCGGTGAAAGCCCTCGCCGAGGAATCATCGGTCGCATCGGCCGCCGAAGCATTCGAGATCACGAGGATATCTACTCCCTTAAGGCTACCCTTTTGAAAGGGAGCCGTTCCCCGCACGATCTGATATCCGTCATTCTTCAAGAGATCGGCGAATGGCTTGTAGCGGCCCTCGGCAGTATGAAAGTTTGAATGGGCCTCATCAATGACTACGGTGGGATGATTCCTCGAGTACGCAGCCTTCTCAACTCGGGTATCAAAAGTTGTATCAGGCATCTGCTGAGCGAGAATTGCCGGACTCAACAGAAAGACAATGCAGCTTACCTGCAGAAGCTTGAACCTCGAAGCGACAGTCATTCCTTTGCTCATATGGAGATCCTCCCTGAAAACTCGAGCTCGGCAAATATGGCGCTCTTATCTTACAAGCTCCTTGATCATGGTAAGCGAATTGTCACCTGAGTTCGTGACCACAAATCCGAAGCGCTGATATAGGCTCACTGCCGGATTGGTTGCCGAAACGCTCAAGGAGATACGTCGATGTCGATTGGCGATGCTCCCAAGAATCAGCCGCAGCAACTCGGTCCCAATGCCAAGGCCGCGATACTCGGGTAACACCGCGATGGAGAGCTCAGGCGTAGCCATATCCACAAATCCGTACCCCGCATTCTCTCCAGCAAAAACGCGAGTCCAGACTGCACCAACCGGCGTACTTTTGTCGACTGCAAGGAAGCCTTCGTCGCCCTGCCTCCCCCAACTCTCGACGTATCTTCTCAGCTCGTCCGACTCCACAATGCTTCGGGGAAAGGGCTCACAACCAGGGGGCACATGCAGTGCGTGGTAGAGCATCTCCCAAAGGAATGGCTCATCTGCCCTTTTCAGTTCCCGGAAGTCGATATTCTGCACTCACGCCCCCGTCGGCGACAGGGTGACCCGCTCGACAGCGACGTTGGACGAAATCACGGGATGTACTTCGAATTCGACGATGTCGTGCCAATTCTCCATCCATTCCTTGAGCAGGCCCATATCTTCCGTCTCCATCAGTTGGAAGCAGCGTGAAAGACTCTCGTCCACCCAGCTTTCAATGTAGGTCAGGCCAGCTGGAGCGAGGCGGCCCTGTTCACGAAAGCGGCGATACACCGGGACCGGATCAGCGTTGATAAAGCGTTCGACGATCATGTAGAGCATTGGGGATTCCCTTTCGGTCGACAACCCCATAGGGGGTCTCCCGCAATCACGGCAGTGACGTCGTGCGTCATTGATCCTTGAGCAACCCTACCTGACGGAGGACAGTCGCCTGATCCCAGTAGATTCGCTCCGTCACAAGCTTGTCTCCGCGAAACTGCACGATGACGACCAGGTCGATCTCCACCTTTCGATGCGTTGGTGCGATGTTTGGCAGAAACCAGTCCATCTGCCGCGAGTGTGTGAACTCGAGATGAAGTTCATCGACGAGCTGGGCTTCGCCGACGATGCGGTTTACTGGAACCATCTTCAGATCATCGGGCCAGGAGGGTATGAAGATATCTCGATAGAAGGTGCGCAGCTCGTCCTTGCCGCGTCCACCTGTGTTTACCGGCATATGATTGACGAAGGCATCGTCGACCATGGTCGCGAGGGTGGCCTCGACATCCTTCGTAACAAACTCCCCATCGAGATGTTCCCTCCACAATTCCTGCAATTCATCTGTCGTCATTGGGTGCGACCCCCCGTTTTTACCGTCATTTCGTATTGCTACCTTGGAAAATGGCTACAACCCAACGAAAAGGCGTCTCGCTCATTCAGCCTTCTTTTCACCTCGTTTAGTGAGCCACTCGCGCCAAGTCATCCTAGCTCTGACTCCTTCCGGAGCGGTGTTCCTGCCAGCGCGAAAGGCGGCTGCGACAGTGCCGGGCAGCGGCATGCCGATCAGCCACTTTCGAATTTGCCTGATCTCCATCCAGGTTGTGGCCATCTCACCCAATGTGAGCACCTCGGGCCCGCCAAAGTCAGGCAGTCTGCCACGCGGACCTGCCTGCACCGCACCAACAAGCTGCTCGACGACTTCAAACTCCGCGACGCTCTGGAACTTGAAGTTCGTTGGGAGTGGCATGATCAGCGGAAGCCGCGCCGCAGCCGATATCATCGAGTTGACTAATGAGTGAAATTGCGTCGCCCTCAGAATCGAGAACTGAACTTCGCCCGCTTCGATAATCCGTTCGGCGGCGAGCTTTTTCTGGTAGTAGCCATAATCGATCGCGTCGATTCCGACAATGGAAATGTAGACAAGGTGCGCCACTTTCCTCGAATTGGCGGCCTCAACGAGGTGCCTGGTGCCGGTGACGTCGACCGCGTCAGCGTTCTTTGGATCTGAAGCGGAATGGATAATGGTGTCGACGCCTTCGAGCGCCTCGGCTACACCCTCTCCTGCAGCGAGGTCTATCTCAGCCCACTCCACACCAACCGGCGTCGACTCCGGTCGTGGGCGACGGCTGATGACGCGAACGTCGTGGCGCGCCGCACACAGCGCACGAACGAGCATGCGCCCTAGCCCGCCTGTTCCTCCTGTGACGAGAATGTTCATCAGCAGTTGTCAGTTGTCAGTTGGTTGGTTGGCGCAGGGCCATCGTCGATTGCTAACAGACAAGTGCCCATTCATAACTGAAAACTGACAACTGGCAACTGACTGCAACTGACAACTGGCAACTGGCAACTGGCAACTGCTAAATTCTCTCCAGCACCTCGACCGTCAACATATCCCCATCAATATTCCCGGTGTTCAGCGTATTCGCCGGCTCAAAGAGAAGGACCGACACTTCCTCCTCTGCTACTGGGCGATGAGTGACACCCCTCGGGACGATGACGAATTCACCCTGCTCGATCCATAAACTGCGGTCTTCAAACTCCATCTTGAAGCGGCCTTTGATCACAAGAAAAAGTTCATCCTCATGCTCGTGGTGATGCCAGACGAACGGGCCCTCGAACTTGACCAGCTTCACCTGCTGTCCATTGAGATCTCCCACAATCCTCGGTTTCCAGTAATCGGAGAATAACGCGAACTTCTGCTCCAGATTAACCTTTTCCATCCGTCTCTCCTCCCAGACCGTGGTTATCCCCGCGTCTCACCTGCCTCCACTCATTACTCGAACCAGATCTCGATCTCATAGCCATCGGGGTCGGAGACATAGGCAAACGGAAAGCCCGGGCTAAACTCGCCTCGTCGAAGGATCTTGCCACCAGCGCGTTGGATTTCATCGACTGCCAGTTCGATATCGCCGGGGTCCTTCAATCTGAAACCAAAGTGACCGAGTCCGCCAACAGAACCTGCTTCCGCGTCGTTGTGTTCAAACGCGATCACATCGAATGGACCAGGCCCCAGAACCTGAATGCTCGACGCATCGCGGTAATACTCCCGCACACCAAACACCTGTTGATAGAAGCGGAGCGACCTCTCCGGGTCACTGACCGCGAGACTGATGTGCGTCAGTCCATGCGTCTCGATCACTTCGGATCCTCCTCTTTAGGGCACACGCGCGAAGACGTCATGAATGTGCCGAAGTCCCGGGTTCCGCGTTCCCTATTCAAGACCTACCGTGTCGCTCCGTCGCTCGAGTAGAGCGACATCGCGCCACTGATCGCCAAGCTTGCCGAGTCTTTCACGATAGCCAACATCGCGGAAGCCACAGGTTCGGTGAAGGGCAAGGCTTGCCTGGTTTTCTGTGAGAATTCCCGCCTGAAGCGTCCAAATGCCATTCTTCTCACATTCGCTAATGAGTGCTTCGAGCAAAATGCGGCCGATGCCTTTTCCCCGCGCAGACTCCGTCACATAGACGCTCACCTCAGCGACACCTGCATAGACACAGCGGCTCGAGACCGGGCTAACTGCTGACCAGCCGAGGATGTCAGATCCATCTCTGACGACTAATCGTCCAAAGGGGAGATGGGACGCGTTCCAACGCTCCCATCCGGGGGACGTGGCCTCAAACGTCGCATTTCCCGTGGCGATGCCATCAACGTAAATCGCTTCAACGGCGGGCCAGTCCCGGTCTTCCATCGCTTCCGCTTTGTAAATCAAATTCTCCACAGTTCAAATCCAAGTCAGGGTGGCATCAGCTGGTGACACCCTCCGGGCAGGGCGACGAGGCTATCGATTGAGGAATCGGAAGTAGGGTTCTGCCTCGACTCTCCATTCTGCGCCAACACGGTGCACGACGAATGGTATCTCGACGGCTCCCATCAAACCAATCAGAACCTTTGTGTCCTCGCGTTTGACTCCTTCCACGAGACGGCCCGACGGCATCTCGAAGAACTCACCAGGTCCAATCTGAACCATCGGCATTTCGACTACCAGCGCATCCAAATGACCCGAGGGTTCGCGATAGGGCGGCGCGCCCGCGAACAGGACATCAAGACTGGAACCCGGCATCGCAAAGCGCAACGCGGACTTTCGGTCCATCGAGAGCAGCGAGGCCGCAAGCGCCCGAGCGGCAAATTCCGGTGTCGTACTCTGTGGTTCCTTCCCCGACGACATCTCCACCATTGCCAGCCACCAGCGCAAGTCAAATTTCCATCCCTCAGGACGCAGCGTTAGGCTGACCATCATCGGTCCCCCGCGATGAGCAACCATATAGAGCACCGTCGTGCCAACTGGATAATCGCCCTTGGAGTCAGCCACTATGGGTTTACCGCGGTAGCTGAAATCGCGCTTGATCTTGATCTGGATCGAATCTGGATCCTCTTCGATCTCCTTCAGAGCAACCTCGTTTACCGAGCCTCCTTTAACCAACAATGACCTGCGCGGATCGGGAACCGACAGACGCTCGAAAGCAGCTGCGTCGTTGCCATACATTGCCTTCACGAAAGCGCGAATCACGGTTTCTGGTGTCTCGCGGCCCGCCTCCTGGGCAAAGACGGTGATTGCAAGCATGAAGCTCGCGACAATGAGAAATCTGGTCTTTGACAAAGAGCGAATTCGCATTCTAATTTCATCCCGCGTTTGTATTCCGATGCAAAGTTCGCTTGACCTCTTCGCGTCGGCAGCGAAGGGACGCAGCTCACTGTTCTGCCGACTTCTGCAGAAGCATCGCAGCCAGCCCAATGGTCGTAAGTATGAGGAGCAAGACTGAGACAAATAAGCCGATGCTGCTGGTGACAGCACCAATCAGGGTGCGCCTTTGACTCGCTGGCCATTCCTCGTCAGTCCTGCCTTCAACCGATAAAACGCGCAACACCTGAATGGCCTTTCCGAGGATTGTCCCGGACAACACCGTCGAGCCGATAACCGGCAGAAAGAACCCGGCCAGGGCGCCGATGATCACAATCAGACCAAGCACGCGGTAATAGCGACCCTCGTCATAACGCATAATAAAGAGCCCAGCCCCAACGCCTATGCCTACTCCGAGAATGGGCAACGCAAAAACAGCAAGCAGCGAATAGACCACTGCTGCAATGCCAAAGCTCTTGACGAAACGTGACGAATTCACCGCGTCGTTGAAGACATCCGAGCTGTAGTGCGCCTTGCCACTTTCCGCCGCGCTCAATCGCGCCTCCTGATTGTCGGTGCCGAACATTGCAAGTGGCCTCCCGCGCAAAGCCTCTTAAAGGTTGAGTTCATATCGATGCTCTTCCACCTGATCGCCCCAGAGCTCGTGCTTTTTCTCATAGGTCAGCTGAAACCCAAATATGCGGTACAGCGCGGCTGCGTTGACTAGTCGGCTCTCGGTCCACAGAAACACCCGCTGATAGCCGTGCTCCCTGCAAAACGCCAGCGCCTCCTCCATCAGGATCCTTGCCAAACCCTTTCCCCGAAGGTCCGGGTGTAGCAGGAGCCAGCGCAACTGAGCCTCATCCTCGGAGGCTGCAACAATCGCGATCGAGCCGCTAACTAGACCGTCTCTCTCAACGATCCAAATCTGCTCCCGTTCGCCCCGTGACTTCGCAAACTCCGATAGCGGTCCCGCAACGTATGCTTCAAAGGTGTAATCCCAGCCGAACTCGGCCGCGTAGAGCCGGCCGTGAAGAAACGTCAGATACCCGATGTCGCCGGGCTGCAACTCTCGGCGGACCCGGACGTTTATGGGTAAGCTGCGATGGGGGGTTGGTTCACGCCAAAACTCACTCGCTGCTTCGGCGAGTTACCTCTTACGATCCGACAAGGCAACCTGAAATGATCGCCTAGGCCCTCTAGAGCAGATCGTTATCGTAATAATAGGCGCCCGCAATCACGATCGCATCCGTCACGATCCAAAGGGCGTTCGAGATAATCAGCGGTCTATCCCGCTGCATTATTCCATAGATTAGCCAGGCGACGGACATGAGCAGAAAGAGCAGCCAGGTTGAAAATGAGACTCCCACCGCACTCTTGTCCACAAACCATATCTCGATGATCTGTGGGAGGCTCGAAAGCGGTCCGAGCGCGGCAATTAGATAGATCAATTTGTCCATGACCTTGTGTGGAGTATTGAACGCTCTCGCGCCTGAGGTGTTTGTCATAGCGAAGTATTGAATGGTCTTATCATCGGTTTTTGAAAGCGGAGTGTTTTCGTCAGGGCTATTGTAAATTCTACCGGACGGTTTCCTGGGCCGGATCATTCGCGGCCGGCATTTGAAATAGCCTCAGTTGAATGTGGTGATAATGAGGAGGCAGCGACGGATGTGCCCCTGTATCCTTAACCTTGACGACATCAAATCCCTGTCGCAGATAGAATTGGCAAAGGTCGGTGTTGTCCGCCCAACAGTCGACTCTCAGCCACTTCTTACCCATCGCCTCAGCCCGCAGTCGGCTCCAGTTCACCAATTCGGCTCCGACGCCGCGACCACGTTCTGTTCTTATCGATGCCAGTCGATGAATGTAAAGCGCGGAATCGTGATCATCACCCCAAATGATTTCATCAGATTCGTAGAGGCTGATCGTCCCGCCCACAGCCTCCTCGTTAACGGCGAGGAAGACAGCCCCCCTTTCGATCTCACCTTTGAGAAATGAATCGGTGAACTCGCCGAATGTCGACACGCCTCTCCGTGTCTGCCAGGCGATGGCTGCTCTGAACAGATCCTTAAGCGACTCTATGTCTCCACAATTTGCTTGACGGACCTGCATCAGCGAATGCACCTCAGCCGGTCGTTGCCGGGCGTTATGATCCTGCGCCACGCTCAAACAGCGCCACGATGTCCCTCGAACTTATGGCGTCGTCGACAAAGGTGAACGTGCCACGCTCGCTCATCTCCCGCGCCGCGCGCGCGCATGCATCAAAAGATGCACGCGCAATCGCGCTTCCTGTACTTATCCGTTTCACCCCAAGCTCGGAAAGCTCCGCCCGATTTAACGGAGCTCCGGGCAGTCCCATCAGCACATTGACCGGCCGATCAACAGAACTGACAATGGCTGCAATCTCATCTCTGGTGATCACGCCGGGAGCGTAAAGGACATCCGCTCCGGCTTCCTGATAGGCCTGAAGCCTTTTGATCGTATCCGCGAGATACGGCCGTCCGACGATGTGATTTTCTGCTCGGGCCGTCAACGTGAATGCGAAGGGAAGCGACCGCTTTGCCTCAACCGCGGCACGGATTCGTTCGACGGCGTGCTCCAGTTCATAGACCGGATCGTCTTTCCGCCCCGTCGAGTCTTCGATCGATCCGCCGACAAGACCGGCGGCGGCGCCAAGTCTGATGGTGGTCGCAGCCGTCTCCGGATCATCGCCAAAGCCGTTCTCGAGATCGGCGCTCACCGGCAGATCCGTCGCGAGAACGATCTCCCCCACATGTGCAATCATCCGCTCTCTGCCAACCGTGTTGTCCATCTGGCCGATGGAAAAAGCGTATCCTGCGCTGGTCGTCGCAAGTGCCTCAAAACCCATCCCGGCGAGCATCCGCGCAGTGCCGATATCCCAAGGATTGGGAATGATAAACGCCTCTTCTTTTTCGTGGAGAGCCCGAAAGATCGTTCCACGTTCCTCCTGTGTTCGCATTTGGTACCTCCATAGTCGGCGCACACCCAGGTCGATAGGTGCTGTTCATCGAGATCTGGCGTAATATCCGCGTCTTGTTCTGACAACTGCCTCCGGATACTTCCGACGTGCCCCGGCCGTGAGCTTTAGATTGAGCTTCCGGAACTTGCCATCCAGGTTCTCCCGCGATGAAGCAAAGCCGATACTATATCGGGTCCGCAGCCGATCGAAGAGCAGGGCGAGCTTTCCGTGGAGGGCATCACTGCCGGCGACAATTGCCTCGCCGCCGGTCGCATTGGTGTATGGATCGACCTTGAAATCTACCGCCGCTAGAACGCGTGCCGGATTTCCGCGAAGCATCGCCGAGGCTTCCATCGGGGAGATCGGGTTCCCAACTGTCAACGCGCAGACCACACTGTTTGACTCGAACAGGTTCTCGAGCAGTTTGTCCCGATCCTTCTTGCGCAAAGTGCCAAGCGCGGCGGGCTGATTGTCGGTCACCGCAACAATAGTGCGCTGGCTGACGCGATAGGTTGCGCCATTCATCATCTTCGTCGCTTCATTGAGTGCGAATGGGATATTCGTGCCGCCACCGGTATCCTGCAATCTGGCAATCTGCCCCAACCGTTCGGCGGTCAGCTCCCGGTCTTTCGTGAAATCCTGCAGAACTTTCACATACCCGCCGTAGGTATGACCAAAAGTCAGGATCGCAACTTCATCCTGCGCTTTGAGTCGCTGCAACGCCTCAAGTGCTCCGGCGCTGAGCTGGCTTATATACGGAAGAACGCTGCTGCTGACGTCAAGCAGAAGGACTATTGAAAGAGGTAGCGTGTCGCGGCTCCAGTTACTGATTTGCTGTTTGACACCGTTTTCGAACACCTCGAAATCAGAGACCTGAAGATCGCCGATTGCCAAATTGCTCTGGCGGTCGACGACCTGGGCATCGAGAACGACCAACTGCGTGCTGATGCGCATTACCTCGTCCGGAGGTGGATTCTGCGGCAGCACAACAATACCGCTCCCTATGAGTAGACCTGCTGACAGGCTCAGCGCGAGTTTCCCGACCACTCGAATCACTTTCTCGGCAATCCACGAGCGAAACAGATTGACTGGAGACGTCGCACTCTCCCGCATCACACAACCTCTTTCGAGGTCGCCTCTCCGCTGACTTCTACCTCGCTTTTGTTCACCTCGAGTCCGACCTTTGAACCATAACCCAGCCCGGCGATGAATGGGGCGATCACCTCAATCAAAGAGGCGTTCTGGTGGTGACGCACCTTCGTCTCCGGATGCGGGTAATATATCCATCCGTCATGGCTTGTCTCTTTGAAATGAACGCGACACCTCGAGAATGAGAAGTCCTCTGGCGGGTGTTTCGAAGTCCAGGCGACTCGCGAAAAATGCAGTTCCGCGTTGATCATCCTGAACGTCAGTGGAGCGATTGATATGTTCAGCGTCGCACTATAGTAGCCGCTCAGATCAAGGCCCCGCTCCTTGAAGAAGGGCATCTGCAGCTCCAGTGCGCCTCTGTCGTAATGCTCCGACGCGCGGGACGCTACCTGATGCCCCCGCATCACCTCGCCAGATAGAAGCATCCCGTCGCTCTCGTCCATACCCCACCATGCAGTCCTGCACTGGCCAGCCTGACGGTATTACTTCGCCGCTCGCTCCTCGCGAATCTGTTCGAGGTAGCGCTTCTCCCAGGATGCGATGTAGTCGCGATAACCCTGCGGATCGATAAAAGGATTCGACTGTGCTTTCGCGTTGTGGCGGGCGACCTTCTCCTCCATGTTGAAGAACGGGGCGTGCGGACCGAGGAAAACGTCGCAGGGGAGCGATTTCAGGAGCTCAAAAGATTTCGCGTAGGCCTCGGCAATTCCCGGCCACGTCGGATTGCCGACCATCCGGACGCCGGGGTTGATCGACATGCTTCCGGCAAAAACGACATTCAGCTTCCGTCCGCTCTCTTCGATTGTCGTCGTCCACGTGGTGTTGCCTTCGGTGTGACCCGCTGTCAAATGCGCCGTCAGCACAACATCACCCAGTCGGACGGCCTCCCCGTCCTTGAGAATACGGTCGATTTTTACCGGCCTATAGCTGCCGATTGGATGAAACCCTTTCCTTCCCCCGCTTTCCATGACGACTGCGTCCGCTGCTGTTGCGCAGACCTGGGCTCCTGTCGCTGCCTTCATATCGGCATGACCCGCCACATGATCGAAGTGAGCATGGCCTGAAAGCATCACCTTGATATCGGTGAGCTTAAAGCCGAGGGTTTCGATGTTTGACCGCAGGATGGTCTTCGATTGTTCGAGCGCAGTATCGATCAGTATGTGACCAGCCGGTGTGGTGATCAGAAAGCAGGCGAGATTACTCGTTCCAACATAATAGATGTTGCCGATGACGCGAAATGGCTTGAAAGGTTGATTCCAAGCCACGATCTGGGATTTGAAGTCGTCCATGCCCTGACCATGCGCTGTCGGTGAGGCGAGCAATGCCATCAAGATAGACGCCGCGACGAGGTGCCGTGCCAATTTCATCACCCTTCCTTTCAAAAGAGCGCGCCTCTCCCGGGCGCCCTTCACATTTCACTCTGGCCGTGTCACGTCATTTTGCCGACACTCTTGTCGCCAGCAGACTCATCATTCGGAGATGTTGGTAGTTGCGCGCCAGATCAACTGCGGTCAGGCCCTCCTTGCTTCTCGCGTTGAGATCAGCGCCAGCCGCGATCAATTTGTTGATGACGGTTGTGTCGCCGAAATCGATGGACGCCGCGTAAAGCAGCGGGGTCATTCCAAGTTTGTCCACGTGGTTCACCTTTGCGCCACGGGCAAGCAGGCTCTCGAGCGGGCGAACAGAATTCGATATGGCAGCCCATCCAAGAAGCGATATCCCGTTCTCGTCAAGCTCGTTAGCGTCGGCTCCGTGCGCGAGCAGTAGTTCCACCGTTGCTCCATCCCCGCTCGCGACAGCGTAGTTGATCGGCGTAGTACCGAGAAAGCCAAGCAACTTCATCGGCTTGTTCGGATTGGCGCCCGCGTCGAGAAGCATTTTCATAGTCTGCGTGTCTCCTGATGTGGCGGCGAAGAACAGCGCCGAAGCATCGTGACGAACCTCAACCCCCTTTTCAGCGTTTGTCTTCGCATCCCTGTCCAGCAGGAGTCGAACTGACCGAGTGTTGTCCCTGATTCGCGCAGCAACCATGAGGGCGGTAAAGCCAATTGCAGAACGGGCGTTCGGGTCGGCTCCACGATCCAGAAGGAGCTTGACCTTCTCGGGATCGCGCGCCGCCAGCATCAGTGCCGTCGTACCAGCCTCGGTGCTGGAGTTGGCATCCATACCTCCATCGAGCAGTCGCTTGAGTTCCGCGGCGCTACCCGTGAGGGCGACGCCAACCCAGTCTGGTTTGGCAACGGGATCGAGCTCAGGAATCGCGGGCCGCTGTGTGCCGCCGGCGGGAATGGCTTGCAA
>JBDTUW010000034.1:0-13159 GCA_040007555.1 Acidobacteriota bacterium
GCGGTCAGCTTGGGCGTGGCGGGGAAGATCGTCAGCTGTCCCTCGTTGTTCAAGGTGAATAGCAGGTTTCCAGCCAGCAGAATTGCCGCGTTCTCGCCCTGTCGCCCATCGCCGATCCAGATCGTCTTTCCGGTGCTCACGTCAAGTGAGAAATATTGCCCCTTGTTTCGATGTGAGAATCCAAAAAGCGTGTTCCCACTAAGGACCGGGGAGCTCATATAGAGCGAGACTTCAGAGTTCTCCCAGACGCGGTCGGCCTGCCACACAGCACCGCGCTTTACCGGCCGCAACGCAATCACCCCCTGGTTCAGACCCGAGAGGATGATCGTATCCCTGACACCAATTGGCGTCACCGAGTTCTGTTCGTAGTCGGTTTTGAAGGGTATCTTCCACAGAAGCTGACCGTCTGCCTCCGCGACGCCGATGATGCTCACCTGCGATTGCGTGACGATCTGGCGCACGCCTCCTAATTCAATGGCAATTGGTGAGGCATACGCAGGGCCCTCGCCGGTCCAACTCCATTTCACGGCGCCGGTGGCGGCGTCGAGTGCCATGAGCGCCCCCTGTCCCTCACCGCCGAAGTGCGCGATCAGAAGCCCACGGTCGACGATCGGCGACATTGCAGTGCCAAAGGCGGGAGATATTTGTTTGAATTGCCCGGCGAAATCCTTTCGCCATCTGACGCGGCCACTCGAGAGGTCGTAACAGGAGAGCATGCCGCTGATCCCTAAAGTATAGAGGCGGCCATCGGACGCAACCGGCGTCGACTTCGGCCCCTTTCCATGGCCTCTTGCTGCGGGGTTCATCTGGTACGCAACCGGGTAGGAGTCCTTCCACGCTTCCTTGCCGGTGGCCAGCTCATAACCTGCAACGACCTCCTGCTCGCCGACTCGAGAGTGGACAAAGACTCGCGTGCCGACGACCACGGGTGAGGAGTGCCCTTCGCCGATGGTCAGTCTCCAGCGATTCTTCAACTGTTCCGGCCATGCCTTTGGAGGAGCGAATTCCACTACCGACCCGTCACGATTCGGTCCGCGCCATTGCGGCGAATCCTGGGCGGCGGTGGAACTCACCAGCGCGATAACAAGCAAACACAACACCGCCGCCGCAACTTCTATGAAACCCTTAGCCTTCATACGCCTCCCTGCCAAACTCGAACTCCAGAAGTATTCTATATGAAAAGTCTTTGGCGATGTCGTTGTCTTTCGTCTGGTATCCAGAACGCCTGTCGCACGTTGGACGAATGACGTAGAGGCAGGGCTTGTCCCTGCCCGGATCTCCGCAGCGAACGGGCGGGGACAAGCCCCGCACCTACGGTTTAAGGGTGTTTACTCACCCCGAAGGGCAGGTAATAAGGGTGAACGGAATGCCGTACGAACCGCGAGGATCGATGCGGCCAGCCCGGTCAGAAGCACCAGCGCCAACAGTAATAGTGCGTGGTATGGGAGATGACCGCCGCGCGCGATCAGCGCCGGCAGGATCGCGACCATGGCGCAAATGAACCCGATTGCCAGCCCCGCTGCCAGCAGAAGTATGTTCTCACCGAGCACCATTGTCGCGAAGTGGACCGATCGATAGCCGACTGCTCGCAAGAGAGCGAGCTCGCGTCTGCGTTCGATCACGTTCCGGATAAGAACAGCTGCAAGGCCAATTGTTCCGAGTAAAAGACCCAGGCCTCCCAGCGTTTGGAAGGTAGAAAGATACGTATTCTCGACCTCATGAAAACCTGCCAGCCGCGATCCTGTTGCCGTCGCGTCAAACCCATAGTCAGCCAGGCGGTCCTCCAGAAACGTCGATAATGCATCGCTCTGTGCCAGTGGAGCGTCTATCAGGAAGAATCGAAATCCATCTTCTCTGGGAAATATGCGGAGGAAGTTGGCTTCAGACATAATCAACTCGCCCTGCAGGATGCTGTCTGCAAGGGCGCCTACAACTCTCAGCCGGACAGCAGTCCCGTCGCCCCCGCTGATTGATGTTTCATCGCCCAGCGCGAGATGCAGGACATATGTCAGGGAATTAGCGTCGGCGATAACAGGAATTGCAGTGTCGGCCGATGAGCCGTCAATGAGAAGCCACGGGTTATCTCTTTCCGCCGGAGTCGTCGCCAGTGATCCCTGAAAAGCAAAGCGACCCTTTTGACTGAAGTCCGGTGGGGCCCCGAGTATCCGAGGATTGCGCGGCTGGTAAAGGTTGAGGCAGCTCGCATCATCGCCGGGCCGTAGGCGGAAGCGAGCGAAATCGACACCATCAAGCTCGCCGGACTCGGCAGTGAGATTGAGACTTGATCTACCCTCTTCACTGTTGAGATTGTGCACAATGGGCACGAGGGATTCACCGATTAGTTTGTATCCCCCCGTACCTGATTTCGGCTCAAAGGATGTGCTTGACGCGTCACGACGAAAGGCATCGACCGACACGATGATAAAAGAGGAAGCTGCGATGAGGGCAATGCAAAGCACGCTGCGGCCAGGTCGGAATGTCGCATTCCGAAAACCAAGGCGAGCTACTGCCCACCAGCCGTGACCGGAAATCAGGGCTCGACGATCGCGTCGCAACCAGTATGCGGAGTAAATGATCATCGCCATCAGAAAAAGAGTGCCCGCGCCAAAAAAGCCCGCCGCCTCACCGATCACCTTTGACCAGCCCGCAACAAGCAGCACGACTCCAGCGGCACCTGTCGCGGCACTCACAGGAAGGTAGTAAGAACCTGAAGCGGAGCTCTTTCCCGGAAGCGCTCCACTGGCTCTTTCGCGCTTCGGTTTGCTCGTGATTGACCCCGCGAGGAGGCTTCGTGGCGAAAATGCTGTCAGTGATCGCAAGGTCACGACGGTGCAGCCGATTGCCGCCAGTACTCCGCCTGCGATACCAATCGCCAACGACCAACCAGAGACGTGAAGGCGGAGCGCCGTCGTCCCAACCGCGCCCACCCACCACGTGCGCAGGCCGAACACCATCAGCCACCCATATGCCAACGCACCAAGCGCGCCTGCAATGCTGCCCGCGATCGCAAGGACCACGCCCTCACCGAGAAAGAGATTGCGAATGGACCCGCTTCCGAACCCGACGGCGCGTAGCGTGCCGATTTCCCGGAGTCGCTGTTCGATTCCGAGCCGAAAGAACAGCGCAGCGAGCAGGAGCGCCGAAACGACGATGAAAAAACTGAAGTAAGTAAAGTATTCGCCAAAGTCGGTCGCACCCCGCGAAGCCGCGAGACCCTCGGCGCGTGCAGAGTAGATCGAGTAGCCGCTCTCGACCGGATTAAGCGAGGCGCGCATTTCACGAGTGAATGCCGTCTTGGCAACGTTCAATTCTTCGCCAGCTGCCGGGAAAAGTCGCACTGACGTGAGGGACCCGTAACGTGTGCTCCAGAGAGGCGCCGCATCCGCGAGCAGCACAAATGCCTTCGGCGTCGTTCGATACTTATCCCAGTATTCTTCGTCGCGGGGTCGAACAAGCGAGAGATCGACCGGAAACGGCGGGTCCCAGTCTGCGAGACTCTTCGCCTCCGTGATGCCGGGATAATCAGGAGCGTAGTGACTGTCGTTTGCGTCTCCTTCAAGAGGAATGATGCCGTCGATCTGGAAGTCGGCGCTCGCGACTGCAAGCGCACCTTCATCGCGCCACACATAGTAGTCCAGTGTTATCTTATCGCCAGCTTTCGCTTGAAGGTCAGTTGCCGCCCACTGGTTGAGTAAGAGCGGGCGCTCGGTGTTCACGCGTCCATTCTTCAACCGTTCGTATTCACGGTGCTCCAGGGCTGTCACGAGCGAATACGGAATCCGACGTTCACCAATCCGAAGCGTATTTGCCAGATAAGTGAGCACCGGAGACGCCGACAACTTGACTGCTTCGGCTGATTTGAGCGCGCGATCAGCTGTGACATCACTGATGACGCCACTGTCGCTTTCGAGCGAAAGACAGTGCTGAGCTTCAAGCACCCGGGTGCTCAACCCAAAGTCTGTGAGGGCAAGACTTTCACTCAGGGTGGCGCGCGCAACGGCAATTGCCGCTTCATTTGACTGAGGGGCAGGGAGCCGTGCCAGCAGGATGGTGTTCGCTTTGCCATCCTGCTCGAGGTTTCGCTGGAGCCTTTCGATTGGCAGGAAGATGGCGCGAACTGCTGTCTGCTGGGGCTGCAGCGAAAACTCGCCAAGCGAGTCGGGCTCGAGGATCGCACGCACATCCGTGCGCAAGGTCAGTCCGGTATCTTCTTTCCGCGCGTGCACAGACTCTGAGGGTATTGCTGAGGGCTTTTCGATTCTGAGAAGGAGTGTTTCGCCGGGTTGGGCCGCCAGCTCAGCGGCGAGCCCCGGGCTGATCAATACCTCATTGGCCGTCGGCACTGATTCCTTCACGCCGTGAAACTCGAAGAAGTTCTTGTCGATTCCATAGATGAGCACGCCTCCAGCGCGTCTCTTTGTTTGATCGTGCGTCACCACTCCCTCGAGAATGATGAGTGGGACTGCGGCTCTGAACTGCTTTTGAAATTCCGCATGTTTTTCGAGATCACCCGCAACCCCTGCACGAAAAAAGCCGGGTGCGGAGATCACTTCGTCCGTTGCGCCAAGACGGTTCAACACCAGTTGGCGAAGGCTCGCTCGAACGGATTCGCCGACTAGCAGCGCGCCAGCGAGCACGGCTACTGCCGTGGCCACTCCCGCAATAACTGCGAGATTGCTGCGCCAATAGTAGACCAGGCTGCGCCTGACAAGGTCTTTGATTTGCATCTTCAATGACTCTCCAGCTTCTCAAAGCGCAAGCCCTTGACGAGACCTTCACTGAGAATCATCCCGCTCACCCTGCCGGCGGCATCGCGCGGGAACCTGACAGTACCCAGGTTGTTTGAAGCTTTGAATCCGTCCCTGATATCATGGTCGAGATCGGCCATCCCGTATCCACGGCTGAGTATGATCTGTCCGTCGCGTATTACCGCAAGCGCGGAGCCCGGCGAATCCGGCCGCGCAAAGCCGAATATCCTGTCAACCTGCGCGTCGAGAAGCCCCTCTCCTTGCGCATAAGAAGAGACTGTTGCCAGAATCAGCAGCAGCAGACAGGGAAGCAGACGTCGCGTCATGTTATCTCCGTGAGTGCAGATTATTTGGAAAGCTTGAGATGTTGATCGAGCATTTCGTATCGAATCGGGAACCTCGATGCGAGATCGGTGCTGTGGGTCACGACAACAAGCGTGGTGTTCTTCTTCCCCTGCAGGTCGACCAGAAGGTCGGCGACATTCTCGGCGGAGCGATGATCCAGATTGCCCGTTGGTTCATCGCAGAGGAGGAGGACCGGATCATTAATGAGCGACCTGGCGATCGCGACCCGTTGCTTCTCTCCGCCAGAGAGTTCCGCCGGCCGGTGATCAAGGCGCGAGCCCAGACCGACCGCATCAAGCAGAGAGCGTGCTTTGTCCGTGATCCCGCGATCGTTTGTCGAGACGAGCGTCGGAGCGAGCACGTTCTCCAGTACCGAGCATTGGGGCAGCAGGCAGTGATCCTGAAAGACAAACCCGATCTTGCGGTTTCGGAACGCGGCGAGATCCTTCTCTGAAAGCAGATGCGGGTCGACGCCATCGAGAGTGACCCTGCCTGCCGTTGGCGACTCGAGTGCGCCGAGAATGTATAACAGCGTACTCTTTCCACTTCCCGACGGACCCATGATCGCAATCGCGGAGCCCTGATCGATAGAGAGGGACACGCCTTCGAGGATGGACAGGGGGCCGGCCGGTGTGGAGTACTTCTTGGAGAGATCTTTGACTTCGAGCAATTTGCAGTTCCTCGGGAGAATTCAATGCTTGCGTCTAAACGAAAACCTCGCGCGCGGTTGCGACGACCAGATTTCAGCACGACCCGGGTCGACGCCGGTGACAATCTGACGCCTGCGTATGATCCGATGACGGTGGTTGCCGTCGCTGCAGACCCTGGCGCGATCTCCTACTGTCTGAACCCGTGAACGATGTCTGCATATACCTCGACCGCGCGGTCGGTCATCATCTCTACGGTGTAATTCGCGCGAACACCTGGCCCTGCCTGCCGCCCCAGGTCGCGCGCATACTCCTGGTTCTTCCACAGAGAAAGGAGTCCTTCGGCCAGACTCCCTGTATCGTTGGGCTCGACGAGAATTCCACCGCTCGTTTTGTGGATCATTTCCGGAAACGCGCCCCATCGCGGCTGAACGACTGGCACGCTGCTCGCCATCGCCTCGATTACGGACAACCCCTTCGGCTCGGGATAGGTGGCCGGCATCGAAAAAACATCGAGCCCGCGGAGAAACTCGATCTTGTCATGGCGCTCGAGCGTTCCGTGATACCTGAACTCGTTGCCAAGACCGGCTTCCTTCAGGCTGTCTTCGATCGCACGCAGGTAGCCGCGGTACTCCGGGGCGAGATAGCCTGCAGCTTCCAGCCGCGCGTCACCCAACTCACCTTTGCTTCGTAGCAGCCTGTAGGCTTGTGCAAGCAAATGGAGGCCCTTCTCCGGCGCGATTCTCGCAAAGTATCCAATCGTAAATCGCTCGGAGGCCGCAAAACGCTTGGCGGAGTCGATCTGAGGTCGGACGGTATCGTAGTCCGTAAGATTGATGCCGAGCGGGACGACGTGGATCTGCTCGCGAGGAATCGAGAGGTAATCCGACATGAACTCAGCATAGAAATTGTTGAGCGCGATGAATCCATCGACATTGGCGACATTTGCCTTGATCAGCTCGATTGCGGTCGTTCGGTGAGGTTCAGGTAGGCCCGCGAGAAAAAGATCCTCTCCCTGAAGCGTGACGCAAACCGGGCGATTGAAGAGCTGGCGAATCGGACCTGCGAGCGCGATCAGCAATGCATTGGGTAAACTGACGATATCCGGCGGGTCTTGTTGCGCGAGCCAGTCGAGCAGCTTGAAGAACTCCTTGCCCTGATTCCCGTCTTCACCCCGGAGGATGGAGATGGTCATCGCGGAGAGGGCTTGAGGGTCAACCGCCAACGAGCCTCGTGAAGCAGCCCGAAGCGCGGCCTTTGAGTCCCAGATCCGATCAAGCACCCTCGGCGTGTGCCGGAAGACTGCGGATTGTTGCTGTAGATAGACGCTGATGCCACCGAAGAAGACACGGTCGTAGCTGACATTGGCTTCATCGGTCAGAGTCGGCGTGTAGAGCGGGAGGAGGGTTACATCGTGGCCCTGCGCCATCAGCTCAGCGGCAAGTGCGTTGTCACGAAGACAACTCCCGCAGTACATCCCGGCCGCGCCGGCGGTGATGTAGAGGACCTTCATTGGGTCGCGGCAGCCGCCCGTTGAAATGCGCGGCGAGAATAGAGGTGGTCGAAGAGGTTGCCCTCGTGCGGCTGATCCCAGCTGATCTGCATGGTTGGGATTGCTCCGATATTCAATCGATCGAGGAGCGGCGAAGAGATCAGACGCTGAATAAAAGGCTCATCTTCCGTGATGGCAGTGACGACCAGGCTTGGTCCGAGAACCTCAGGCATCTCTGCCTGCGCCACCTCAACGACGCTCGCGTACGGGAAGAGAAACTCGCGGTTGGCAAGATTGTGCTCTGGGCGCTGACAATGCACGATGGTCGGCAGGACATATGTCGATTCGTCATGTGTGACGAGTCGACCTCCTTGTCTGTAGGACGCCGTCACCTCCTGCGCACCTTCCTCGTTGAAGCCCTGATCGATCATCTTGGAGATGCGTGCGGCTACATTCGCATCCGCGAAGGGCGCGAGTGAGGCCTCCGGATCATCGATTGCGCGCGGTCCAAGTTCGGCGAGACGCGCGCCCAGAGCTTCGGCGATCTGGCGACCATGACGAGGCACCCAAACGCCTGAAGCGTTGATGCAGGAGCGCCCCCCGTTCTCTGCGATCGAACGCGCGATGACGTCGATATACTGCTCCCAGTTGTCGATCTTGTCTTCGCCGATGACTACCTTGCTATATCCCGGTCCGTGGATCTCGATGCGTGGATCGTTTTTCCATTTCCCGGTTGACGATGAGTCCCCAAACATCATCCCTCGACCGGTCTGACGGAGAATCTCTCCTCCGCCCGCGTGATCGGTGGGGTAGAAACAGAAGACGTCTGGCGGACAGCCAGCCTTGATCAAAGCCTGAATGACCCGATAGGGTGTCCACGGTTCCGCGGAGCCGGGCTTGAGCACCAGCGGAATCTTCATCGCGATGGCCGGGATCCATAAAGAGTGCACACCCGGTGAATTGCTTGGCAGGACGACACCGAGCGAGTTTCCTCTGGGAAAAAAACTGACCGTCTGGCCCTCGATCTCACCATATCCAACGTCGAGGACGTCCAGGCTGATATGACGCGTCAGCCCATTCACCACCATTTCGATATTCGCGAGAACGCTGCGAACCTTCTCCATATTGCGGCGGACGAGGGCATACGGCATACCGGTTGTTGCCGAGAGCTGGACAACGTAATCAGTGGGTGACTGAACGCTGTCACCGAGAGGCAGATCATCGGCAGCAAAGATCGCGGCCGCACGCACGCAGAGATCAAACAGTTCCTGCGTCTTGTATCCATTCAGCAGCGCCTTCATTCGCGGCTGATCCAGGAGATCGCGACGGATAAGACCGACATTCGCCTGGCTGATTTCAACGAAAGGTTGACGCGAGCGGTGATGTGATACCGTTGCGACATCGAGACTCTTGTAGGGAACGCCCTTCCGCAGAATAGGTATATGCAACATCCCTGATTTACTCCGACGCTCGTTGAGCGTCTTGTCGACAAACCTTAATAGACCCCTTCGACAACTGATGCCTGCAGGCGTGAAAACGGCCTGACGTTGCGGACGCCGTCATAGGGGAATCCCACGCTCGGTGCCTCCCGCTCGGCTTCATCACGCTCGAGAAATCGTGGCATGAAGAACTCTTTGGTCAATGTCGTCAGACGCACCCGCCCCGTTTCGCCGTAGCCGACCAGGCGTGTTGGCTCATCCGGGTCAACGACTTCGATCACCGCCCGGGGAAGGGGTGGGTAGTAGATGACCGCGAAGTTGTCCTCGGCAACGCGGGGCTTGTGAACAGCCAGTCCCATGAGAGTGTTGCCGTAGGTCGGCGCAAAGTAGACTCCATCGAGCAATTCCTCGACTGCGAATCGATGAAACTGCGGGGTCATCTCAGTTCCGCCGCAGAAAACCCCCTTGATTCCCGCCTTCTTCAATGAGAACTTTTCGCACAGGGCTTCGAGAAGCTTCGGCGTTGTAAAGAGACATTGAATCGAATCGTGCGCTTTGAATAATGTGAGCGCCTGATCGATGACATGCTGTTTGTACTTCTCCATCATCCCCATCTCGCCCATCTTGATCAGTTTAATGACCCAGCGCGGATCGAGATCGACACAGAATGAGATTCCTCCCCGGTGTTGCGCGAGGTGCTCAACCGCGAGCCGCAGTCGGCGCGGTCCGGAGGGACCGAGCATCATCCAGTCCGCACCCTTTGGGAAATACTCATCCGGCAGAGTGTCGCTGAACATTTCGTAGTCGGTACGGAAATCGTTGATATTTATCCGCGATTTCGGGATGCCGGTGCTGCCGCCGGTCTCGAAGACATAGATGGGCATATCGGCCATTCCTTTTGGAACCCATCGGCGCACTGGACCGCCCCGCAGATCCTCATCCTCAAAGAATCCAAAGCGGTCAAGGTCCTGGTAGCCACGAATCTCGCGTCGCGGGTCCCAGTCGAGCTTCTTTGCATGCTCCAGCCAATAGGGGGTTCCTGTGTTTGGGTCGAAATGCCAGGAGACGATCTCACGAACGTGCGCGTCGAGCGCCTCGCCTTGAGCCTTGATTGCAGCATCTAAATTCGTTCCGGTCCCGATACTCACTTCTTTGAATCCTCTTGGATGGAAATTTGATCTTTCGTAGATACGGTAGCAACTCGCGGCCGTTTCGACAATCGCCGCCGGGGACTTGGCTAGGCCTCGAGCGTAAACGGATTAAAATCCGTTGAGCGATCGTAGTAGTCTTCGTGTTCCACACGCTTGAGAAATGCGACGATTCGATAGGTGACGGGAGTTGCGACTACTTCCCACGCTACTTTCATCAGGTAATTCGTGTACATCACCGTAATGACATCGCCGAGCGCCCAGACGCCGTAAAAGGCCAGCGGGTAGAAGATGAGGGAGTCAACACATTCACCAATGACCGTGGATCCGATCGTGCGCGTCCACAGCCAGCGGCCACTGGTCCTGATCTTCAGTTTTGCGAGACTGAAGGAATTTGCGAACTCTCCGGCCCAGAACGCTATGAGTGAGGCAAAGATAATTCGTGGCGTGTTGCCGAAAACAAAATCATAGGCCTCCTGGTGCGTCCAGCCGGGTGCGGCGGGAATTTTGACGATCACCCAGCTCATAAAAGCTGCGAAGATCAATGCGCCAAAACCCGCCCAGATGACCCGACGAGATCGGGCATAACCGTAGACCTCGGTCAGGATGTCGCCAAAAACATAGCTCAACGGAAAAAAAAGGATGCCCGCGCCAAATGGATGCCCGGCAATCGTCGACACCTTCTGAACGCCAATCACATTCGCGCATAGCAGGACCGTGACAAATGCGGCCATAAGCAGATCGTAGTATTTGTAGCGGCGCTGGACGGGGCGCGCGGAATTTGCCTGCTCCAATCAGCTCTCCTTCGATGATATTTAGGTTGATCGGGTAAAAAGCCGAGGTGGGCGGGCAAGCGATCCGAGGAATTTCCTTGTTCATTCCAGCATTTGTGGTGACTCATCCGCCTGCAGCGGCCTGAGCTTGTTGTTTGTGATCACTCGCGCGCAGGTATTCCACCGCAGGATCGCATCGTCATTAGCCGGCGGACGGATGGCCTCGGCCTTTTCAAAATAACCCATCGCGTCACGCAGCCATTCGTAGGCAGCGGCCGCGCTTCCTGGCGACCCTTGATTGAGCTGAGCCTTAGCCCGTCGTTCGCAGGCGATCCCTGCGTAGTAGGCGCGCTCGTACTCGCCCTCTATCCGTGCGAGGACGTCATTGACGCGAGCGTCCCCGATCGCGTAGCCCTTGCCGAAGCGGTCCGTCATTGCCAGCAAAAGTGTCACCAGTGCTTCCTGATGATTTGGGTCTACTCGCAACACATCGAGACAGATGCTCTCGGCGCTGCCGGGTTCGTTTAGCAGCCGATACCGCATCGCCTTCTCCAGAACCGTCGAAATGGCCTCCAGGGATATTGGCTTGAGCTCAAACATAAGCCGTGTTACGAACTGTCTCCCCTCGCCTCTCGACACTCGCATCACGAAGATTTCTTTGGTTTGAAGATGCGCACCAACTTGGCGAGCGGATCATAGAACTCGTCGACGACACGCTCCTTGAGCGGGATGATGGCATTATCCGTGATCGTGATGTTCTCCGGACAAACTTTGGTGCAGCACTTGGTGATGTTGCAGTAGCCGATACCATCGGAGTCCTTGAGATCTTTCAGGCGATCCTCGACATCGAGTGGATGCATCTCGAGTGCGGCCGTGTAGACCAGAAACCGCGGGCCGATGAACTTCTCGTGAAGGTGGTGTTCGCGGAGCACATGGCAGACATCCTGGCAGAGAAAGCACTCAATGCATTTGCGGAACTCCTGAACGCGGTCGATATCCTTCTGAACCATCCGCCACGTCCCGTCCGGCGCATCGGGCTTGCGCGGCTTGAATGGCTTGATCCTCTTTTTTACTTCGTAGTTCCAGGAGACATCGGTAATCAGGTCCTTGACGTGCGGAAATGCCTTGAGGGGCTGGATTGTCACCGGTTGCTCAAGTGGCAGTGTGTTGAGCCGTGTCATGCACATGAGTTTGGGCATGCCATTTATCTCGGCTGAGCACGAACCGCACTTTCCGGCTTTGCAGTTCCAGCGGCAGGCAAGGTCGGGCGCCGACTCAGCCTGAATCTGATGGACCGCGTCAAGCACCACCATGCCTTCGGTGACCTCGGTGGTGTAGTCGACCAAGTCAGTACTTTCACCAGTACCGCGCAATATTCGAAAGGTAGCAGTAGGCATCAACCCATCTCCGCGATGATTTGTTTGAGCTCTTCAGGCATTTCGGGGATTGATTCGCGACGGATTTCCATCTTTCCGCCGTCTCCCCTCCAGGTTACGAAGTTGAACTTGGAGAACTCCGGATTCTTCTCGGGATAATCGTCGCGAAACTGCGCGCCGCGACTTTCTTTGCGCTCGATGGCCGCACGCGTCACTGCTTCGGAGACGGTCAGTAGATTCTTCAAATCGAGCGCTGTGTGCCACCCGGGATTGTATTCCCGGTTGCCATGCGCGGCCGCCAACTCGGCCCTCTTCCAAAGCTGACCAATCCCATCAAGTGCCTTGAGCAGCTCGTCTTCACGCCGAACAATCCCGACGAGATCCTGCATCATCTCCTGAAGATCATGCTGAATCTGATATGGATTCTCACCTCCCGCTGCGCGCTCGAACGGGGCAAGAGCCTCGTGCGAGGCTTCCTCGATCTGACCGGCATCAATCCGACCTTCCGTCTGCTCCTTCGCAAAACTCGCAGCAAACTCACCCGCACGCTTGCCGAAGACCAGCAGGTCTGAGAGTGAGTTGCCGCCGAGCCGATTCGCTCCATTGATTCCTGCGGCGCATTCGCCTGCGGCAAACAAACCCGGGACCGTCGACATCTGACTGTCAGCATTGACGCGAATGCCACCCATGACGTAGTGCGTCGTTGGGCCAACTTCCATTGGCTGGGTCGTGATGTCTATGTCCGCCAGTTGCTTGAACTGGTGATACATGCTGGGCAGCTTGCGCTTGATGTGCTCGGGCGCATTGGGAAGCTTTTCCTTGATCCACGCGATATCGAGGTAGACGCCGCCGTGTTCGCTGCCGCGGCCTTCCTTTATCTGTCTGACGATGCAGCGTGCGACGTGATCGCGGGTGAGCAGCTCGGGCGGACGCCGCGCGTTCTTGTCGCCCTGGACGTAGCGCCAGCCTTCCTCCGGTGTGTCGGCAGTCTGGGCGCGGTAATTCTCCGGGATATCATCGAACATGAATCGCCGGCCTTCGCGATTCTTCAGCAGGCCGCCCTCACCTCGGACGCCTTCAGTGACGAGTATCCCGCGGACGCTTGGCGGCCAGACCATCCCGGTCGGGTGGAACTGAACGAACTCCATGTCGAGGAGCTCTGCGCCAGCGTGATAGGCAAGTGAATGGCCG
>JBDTUW010000035.1:0-13083 GCA_040007555.1 Acidobacteriota bacterium
TGGCGGCTGGGTATTTGGGAAGGATCGGATTCTTTCGTCGCGCGAGATATTTCGAGCGAGGCGCGTTCCGCGTCTTGTCTTCGCCAACGCCTGCTTCTCTGCCGTAGTCAACAAGGGTAAGGCGCTTACTGCTGCGGAACTCAATCGACAACTCGCTGGAATCGCCGAAGCATTCTTCGAGCGCGGTGTGCAGAACTACATTGGCTCAGGCTGGCCAGTGGATGACGAGCTTGCAGTGCAGTTCGCAACGACTTTCTATGAGATGGCTTTGGCTGGTGTGGTAAGGAGCGGTCAGCCAACAGACGGCAGGAAGAAGGCGAACGCGAAGAGCCGGAAGGTTGCGTCTCCGTCAACCCTGGCGGCAGCGATGAAAGCCGCGCGCGAAGCCATACTTCAGGAGGGAAACACCTGGGGTGCCTATCAGCACTACGGGAAAGCAACCGACAAGCTGCTGGTTAGCTGAGCGGAAAGATTCGTCAGGGACTTGCCAGGACTGCAACCCCTGCAACGACTGCGCCTGTCTCTTGTTCGTGGCCGGTAATTCCTACCGCTGCAGTCCTTGCAGTGCTTACGGTCCGTCCTCAGCTCTTGCGGGAAGGCGCCTTGAATTCCAGCGCCTCGCGGTCCCACTTAGCTGAGTTGGCCGCCGCCTCGTATGTGGTCTGCAGAAAACTCAGAAGAGTCTCATCCGGAGACTCCGATTGCCGTACGACGTCATATGGAAGAATGAACTCGTGATAGTTAGTGTCATAGAACGCACGGTCAGGTTGCACCGCTCCTTGCGCGAATCCTGCTGGTTCTGGATACGCGTATGAATAGAACGCGGGGTAGGGAACGGCGCCGCCCCCGGGCCAGAAACCGCAGCTGCTCACCTCGTGAGAATACGCCTCACGCGTCACCCAATCTGGCAAATGCGGGATTCCGCCGGGATGGGCCGGGGCTGGTCTCCCAGAGAAACGTGTCACGGCAAGGTCGCCCGCGCCCCAGAAGAAATGAATGGGGCTGCACTTTCCGGCAAATCGCGCGCGAAACGCTCTGAAAACCCGATCGCACTGAACAAGCACCCTCCAGAATCGATTGGCGTATTCAGGATCGTACGAGTGATTCACTTCATTCTCGTCGAAGGGAATCGGATCCGGCACTTCGCTGGGGGTCTTGTTGATGCTGACGTTCAGATCCAGTTTTCCCATTTCGTCAAAGATGCGCCTATAGAATTCTGCAACCGATTGGGCCTCGAGCGGGAACCCTCCCTGACGTCCATCACTCGACTGAATTACCAGGCGATGGTCGACAAAATCAAAGTCGATTTCGAAAGTGCGCGATCCATAGGGAATCGGCGAAGTAGTCAGTCCTCTCGCCGTCACATAGAGTGCGACGTGCCAGGAGTGATTGACCCACGGAGTCTGGACGAGCCGAATCTTGCCGACGATCTGTGTCCACATGTGCAGGGTTGAAAACGTCTCGCTCCACGGCTCGAGGGGAAGGCTTGGCCAAGCTTCGGGTAATTCATTTACCGACATCTCAACTCCTGACTGCTTATTCCAACGTCTTGACGAGATTCTGGATCGTCTTGAATGCGGGAGTTCCCGCGGTGCCGCAGAGTTCAAAGAGTGCCATTTCCACGCTGGCGATGATTGCGCCCGAGCAGATCAGCTTGCGAAGAGCTATCTCGCGGTTGCGTTCCAGACGTGCGCCGATAGCATCTGCGACGATATGCACCTGGTAGCCGCGGGCAAGCAGATCGTGAGCGGTCTGGCTGACGCAGATGTGAGCTTCGATACCGCAGACGACAACTTGTTCGATGTGACGCTCGCGCAACTGAGTGTCAAACTCCTGAACTCCGCACGCCGAGAATGACATCTTCTCAATCGGCTTCGTTCCTGCAGGGAGCTTCAAACGAACCTCTTCAACAGTGTGTCCCAGCCCCTTCGGATATTGCTCGGTCACCAAAATCGGCACATTCAGCGAGTGGACTCCTTCGACGAGAAGGGCGATGCGGTGTGCGAGTTCGTCGAAGCCCGCGATCACAGGACGAAACGCTTCCTGCAAGTCCACGACAGCGAGTGCAGATCGCCCCGGGTCAAGTATGGAACTGTGCTTCATCGTTATCAGTTTCCTGCATTGCAGACCATTTCCGGCCGAATCATTTCTTGCCTGATCATTTCTGGGCGGTTGGGGCAGGCGATGGAATAGCGCTTGTCACCCAGGCAGTCCACCAGAGGTCGCGAAGCATTTCCGCGCCAGCCGCAAGCCGCTCCGACGCGAACTTCTTGTGCTCGAGCGAAGCCGTCGTTTCGCCAAAGGCTTCCTTCTTATCAAGAATATACAACTCCTCGAGCTTCGCGTGCGATCGCTGCAGATACGCCATGATCTCTTCGCGAGTCTTGTCGAGGACGCGAGCGTTGCCTGCCACCAGCGGCAGGACATCGTTGAGCTGTATGTGGCCGCGCACGTATATGTCCTCAAAACGGTAATGGAAACCATTCTCGCGTGAATAGACCGTGTACGAATTCGGGTTCGCTCCGACCCATCCGTTATGGTGAATCGTCGTGTGATGTGGATTCGCTCCGTCGCTCACATAATGCCCAAGCAGACCAGCGTCATTGATAATCCGCTGCTCGATCCATTCCCTCTGTGTCCGGTTCTGCTCAACCCGCCAAAGGCGAAACTCAATCCGCAGGCGCTGAAAAAGCTCGAGGATGCGATAAGGAACGAAGCCGGCATCCGTTGCCTTCCGCCCCGCCTTCACCATCTCCACACCAAAATCGTAGCGCGTCGGCGCATTCAGAGCTCCATCGGGAACGTACTCGAGATCGATGTAATGATCGACCGAGGCGGAGGTGATCGCCTTGTCGATATCCGATTCGACGCGATCCTTCCAGCGATCCGGCTCCGGATTGAGATATGAGAGGTGATCGACAGATTTGCGAAAGAAACGCGGCATGTCTACCGGCACTTTCATGGCCGCGACGCGCCCCGAGAGCGCATGACCATGCGGTCCCCAGCCACGCACGCTCACCGGCTTCATAGCCGACAACGCTCCCACCACGAGTAGAATCATCAGCACACGACAACTTCTTGAGATCATCGATTCTTCCATTATCAGCGTTAAGTCACCGGTTGTAGATCGACAGAGTAGATCTTCTCTCCAGCAAGGTTGTGAATTGTCACCGTCATCACTTCGCTTTTGCCATCGATCCGGATCGCGCCAAAAAACTGCAAACCGGCGCTCGGTGATCGATTTGGCATCATCGCGCGGTCAACACTGACAAACTTCTCTTGTGGTCCAAAGGTATTATCCAGTTCCGAAGGCCGGAAAGTCCCGGCGTTGAGTGGACCCGCGACAAACTCCCAGAACGGGTCAAAGTCCTGAAACTGGGCTCTTGCCGGATCGTAGTGGTAAGCGGCGGCGTAATGCACATCCGCGGTAATCCAGACAACATTCCTGATCGAGTTGCGTTTGATAAAGCTGAGAAGCTCTGCGATCTCGAGTTCTCGTCCAAGCGCCGGACCATCCCCGTTGGAGGCGTTCTCGAAGGCAGCGCTCCCATCCTTGACGATCAGTCCGATCGGCATGTCGCTCGCGATCAGTTTCCACGTCGCGTTCGTTGAGAGTAGACGCTGTTTGAGCCAACGCATCTGCGCGGTCCCAAGAAAATCAGTCTCTGCCGAACTTATCGATTGACGGTTTGAAGTATTCGGACCTCGATAACTCCGCTCGTCGAGCATGACCACCTCAAGCGAGGGGCCGTACGGAAAGGCACGATAAACTCGCTCTGCATCGAGCGGATTGAGTCGTAAAGGAAGGTAGTCAAGAAATGCACGCTTCGCGCGGGCTGCAAGCAAATCGACACTCTTGACCGTATAGCGCGCATCATCGAGCACCTGCCCCGGATACCAGTTATTGCGAACTTCGTGATCGTCCCATTGGGCAAGCACGGGCACTTCCGCGTTGAACCGTCGCAAATTCGCGTCCATGAGATTGTAGCGATGACAGCCCCGGAACTCGTCCAAAGTCTCCGCCACCTTGCTCTTCTCCGGGGTCACCAGGTTGCGCCAGACGCCACCGCTATCGAGCTTCACCTCAGCCTGGAGCGGGCCATCGGCGTAGATCGTATCGCCCGAATGAATAAACACGTCCGGATTGAGACGCCGCATCGTTTCGAAAATCTTCATTCCGCCGAAATCGGGATTGATGCCCCAACCCTGACCGACTACATCACCGCCCCAGGTCGCGAGGACATCGCGTTTGCTTAAGGGCGCTGTGCGAAAGGTGCCCTGTGCCGGTTCGCTGAGGACCTTTCGGTCTGCAAGTGATTCGAAGTTGACGCGGTAGAATATCTGCTCTCCGGCGGGCAATCCGGTGAGGTCGACACGAGCAGTAAAGTCTGATGGTTCAAGCGCGGCGGGCCCGAGAACGCGTCTCGGATTGCGGAAGGCGTCGCTTGACGCATATTCGACAATCATCCGCGCCGGTCGATCAGCTCGCGCCCAGACAATCGCAGATTGCGACGTCACATCTCCGGTCTGAACTCCCCCGGTGATAATCGGCCGCGCATCATCCGGGCGAATGATCGCGGGGAAGCCTTGTCGACTTGTGATAAGGACTCCACCGGTGCCGGCAAGTGTGCTCGAAAGGAATTTACGACGGTTCATGAAGTGTTTCGATCCTCGATTCGGAGTGCGCTAGAGTGCTTAAGGATTCTAACCCGACTGACCGGGATTGGAAGAACGATCGCCGAAGAGGTTGCAGGGACAATCTCACGCGAAGCCGCGAAGGCGCGGAAGACGCGAAGAAGCAGAAAACTTAAAACAAGTGCGACGCCTAATACCTCTCATCTTCGCGTCTTCCGCGCCTTCGCGGCTTCGCGTGAGATTGTCCCTGGACCGCGGCAAAGTAAGCACCTCGATAGTTAACGTGCGCCTTTCCCCAATGTCTACGCTACCATTGGGAGCGACCGACTCACAATACGGGGTCATTCGCGCACTTTCAACGCAACCATGATTGAGGCTTGACGGACGAGGAAATGCTCGAAAACACCTTCGCTCTCATCGACTCGCAGCCGGCATTGCATTCGATGCTCGAGGAAATGCGGACCGCAAGAGCAGTCGCGCTGGACATCGAGACCATCAATTGGTGGGACCGCGCCAACGAGAAGGTGGCGCTCATCCAGCTCGCGTTTCGAGGAGCGGACGGAACACGGGTCATGATCATCGATGCCCTGGCGGGTCTGGATCTCGATTCCCTTCGAGGCGTGCTTGAAGAGAGCTCGATTCCAAAGGCCATTCACAACGCGAGCTTCGACGCGATTCGCCTGGCGCATCACCTCAGGATATTTACTGACCCGATTCATGACACGATGCTTGCCGCCCGACGCAGCGGTGCACGTCGCTGGTCGCTCAAAGCCCAGGTCGATGAGCATCTTGGCGTGAAGCTCGACAAGCACGAGCAGCGAAGCGATTGGAGCCGGCGTCCGTTGGCTCCTGAACAGCTTCGATATGCGGCACTCGACGCTTCCTGTACGCTGCTGCTTTATGAACGACAAGTCTCCATGGGGATTCGGGGCAATTATTATCTTCAGCGGGATGACGCGCGACCACAATTTCAGCTGCCTCTTGAGCCGACCACGACAGACCTGCTTGCACCGGCGACGGCCCTGCTGGGGATCGCTGTCGAACTCAGCGGGCGGTATAGCCCTGAACAGTTGGCTGCCTCAGTCGGTTCGGACAGGATAGGGCTGGCGGGCTGGATAATCGATCGAACCATCGGTCGAGAGGCCGACATTGATGAGGGTACTGCGCGTCAGGAGATCGCGCGACTCTGCGAAGAGGGCCTGGTCGTGATCAACACCGACCGGCGGCTCGAAGCGACCATAACTGGAATCGAGAGCTGGAAAGGGCGTGAGTAACAGACGGGTTGAGATCAATTGCTGCGCAAGACCGTTTACACCAGCGTCTCGCCACGACCCCTTCGATTGCCATCCACATTCAGCGCCAGCGAGCCACCGTCGTCAAGACCGTGCCTTTCCAGATCCCTTTCGATCCCCTCGTCCGAGAGGTCCAGGCGGTGAGAGTTTTCCCAATCCTTTTCGAAGGTATGTTTCAGCCGCTTGACGATATGATGATCATCGAGTTCGATTGCCAGTTCGCGGCGCTCGTCAAAGCTTCCCGGCGCGAGGTTGATCGATCCCACGATCGCGCGGTCGCCATCCGCAACTAATATCTTGGCGTGCAGGTGCAGGTCCTTGAGCTTGTGGATCTTGATGCCAACATCGTGCATGATCCGCAGCCCATTGACCCCCTCCAGCAGTTTCTTTTCCTTCAAGGTATGCGGCGGAAGCGTCATGACATGGACTTTTACGCCGCGCGCCTTGGCCCGCACCAACCGTTCGACGATCGTCAGGTCCTGGTAGCGCTCATTCTGAACGAGGAGTTCATGGCGCGCTTCATCAATAAAATGGGCAATCTTTTCGCGTCCGTTGCCGGGGCACCAGATCAGATTGGAGTCCCCCGGCTCGAATTTCGTACGATTCCAGTCGGCTTCGAAACAGGCCAACGCTTCGGACACTTCGGTCAGATCAGACGTCAGAACAGCAAAGTCGCGCGTCGCGACGAAGTGCTTGGGCGCCCAGTTCAGAGTCTTGATGAATACGCTCTGGCGATCCACGATCATTGATTTCTCGTGGGTCATCGCAAAATCGGGATTTGTATCTTTGACCTTGATGCCAGCCGCGGTGAGCGCCGCGCGAGCCGCATCGTTTTCACACTTGCCGGATCGACGCGCCGGGTTGAGCATGATCCTCGTCTTGACGCCACGCCGGTACGCCTCAATCACCGCAGCCAGCAAGGAAGGCTCGGTGTAAAGGAACATCTTGATGTCGAGCGAATGTTCCGCACCTGCGACGACCTGGAGAACAGCCTCTACCCCGTCGTCCGGCATGACAATCAACTCTCGTGTCTTCTTGTTCATTCAAATGGCTCTTCAGTCTGCGTGTGATACAACGAAGCAGGAAGGTCAATCGCGATCATTCAAACTCGCTCAAGTCTCCCCGAGTGACTTAAAGAGTAGCCTTTTCCAGCGATCAACATCTATCTCCCAGCAGACTGTCACCTTTTTCTCATGAGGAGTGACGCCCAGTTGATCGACCACGGTCATTCCGCGCGTCAGGGTGCCCTCACATTCTATCGCGACGTGATGTTTGCTTCGTTGGGTGCAAATCGATTCATCGATCGCAATTGCCATCGCGATTGGGTCTGGGAGTCCGATGCCGGGCTCGCCAAGCCATTGGCGGTTTGTTTCGATCGCAGAGGCATTGCAGTCAATGGCAAAATGCGAGAGTTCCGTGTCGATCACCTCGCGGCAGTGTCTGATGTCATCTTCGTGAAGATTCGCCTCACCCCGACATAGTTCCCATCCCACCATCTCAATCGCCAGTCCGGACTCAAAGCAGATGCTCGCCGCTTCGGGGTCGCACCAGATGTTGTATTCTGCCGCCGGTGTAATGTTGCCGACCGTACATGCGGCACCGCCCATGACTACCACTCGCCCCGCCTTTTCGACAATGGCCGGCGCTTTTTTCAGCGCGAGAGCGAGGTTGGTCATCGGACCAAGCGTCACGATCGTGATGCCCGGATTTTCGAGAACAACTCGGATCAATGCGTCGACAGCGTGGCCGGATGAGACGGGGTGCCTCGGTGCGGGGTAGTTCATGTTCCCCATCCCATCCTCACCGTGAAAGAAATGGGCGCGATGGGGATCTCGGACAAGAGGCTGCGCGGCCCCGAGGAAAACGGGGACTTCCCTGCCACAGAGTTCAACGGTGTAGCGGGCGTTTGCGCTTGCCTGCTCGACCCCGACATTTCCGGCAACGATGGTGATGGCCTCGACGTGGATTTCCGGATGACGCAGGGCCATGAGAATAGCGACCGCATCATCCGATGCCGTGTCGGTATCGATAATCATCTTGCGCGTCATCGGTCGCCGTCACTTTCCTCTGATCGCGCCATCACTAGAGCCGCGACGCCTTGAGATCAGCTTCAAACGCTGCCGATACGGTCAAACTGCGCTGATCCTCGTTATAGAGGACGTTGAGCAGACTGCTCCATGGTTTCAAATCGCGATTCATGCCATTGACCTGGTAGACGATATTTGGCACCGGCTGCGCCCTCTTCTGGGCGATGTTCTCATTACGAGTTCGCCATTCGCCTGCAACCTCTCTTCTGAGCACTTCGCCGTAATAGGCAGTCATTTCCTGAAACAGAGCCGGATCCGTGTCGGCAGTTGTATGAGTTCGTCGGTATGCCGAAAGATAACCATCGAGGCGTCTGAGACTGCCACGAGAAAAATCAAGGGTTCGCGCGCTCAGGTGCAGCCGCCTCTCGAGTCTGGCGATGAGGTCCGGAACCTGCGCGACAAATCCCTGACCGTCCGGTAGCAACTCCTCGAGAATATGCCGTGGTCTTCGCGCTTCGTTGTATGCCGTCACCGATACATGCAGGAGCCCGTAGCCCGGGACACTCCGGCCCGCCCGCGAGTTCGATGAATGTCGAGTCGCGACGCCGATCGGATAGTAGAGTTCGAGGACCTGCCCGCTTCGGAGTCGGGTCTCAGAATAGGCACCCGGACGCTTACTAATGTTTCCTTCGCTCTCTCCCTCAAGCAGCTTTTGAGCGTCTACAAATGTCAGCTTCTGCGGACCTGCCGAACTGGCGGGACCCGCAGACCTTGCCGGCGGCATCGACGTCTGCCCAAAAGTGAATACCGAAAGAACCGAGAGAACGATGAGTGTGAGAAAAGCCGTCAGGCTTCGCGGACAACTGCGGAACAACAATCAGTACCTCGCTCCAGCCAAGAATCTCGTCGAGACAATATTAACAGAAGATCCCTATCGGCGGAGAAGCACTCGCAGATCTCGGACGTTGTTGCCAGTTGGACCTGTCACGATCGCCCCACCTACGGTGGCGAAGAACCCGTAGGAATCGCTGTTCTCGAGGTAAACGCCGGGCGCGAGGCCATTCGCTTCGGCGCTGGGAAGAGTCGTTGCGTCAGCTATCGCGCCCGTCGCGGGACTGTTGCCATCAATGCCATCAGTCCCTGCGCTTAGAACGACGATCTCACCATCGCCTTGCAGATCAAGATTGAGGGCCGCGCGAAGAACAAATTCCTGATTTCTGCCTCCGCTTCCTCTGCCACGCACAGGACAGATCACCTCGCCGCCTGAAATGAGGGCCACCGGTCTGCCGCCGTTTGCCCGCCACAACGAATCTAGCCTTTGAACGTGCAGTCGGGCGAATTGCTCCACGTCACCCTCGACCAGATCACTGGCTACCCCAACCAAAAATCCCTGTCGCTCTGCAATTGCTTGCGCCTCACGAATCGCCTGCCGGTTATCGAGAAGGAGATGGTGTGATCGGAGCGCGTTCTGCAGCGGACGCGGCATTGAATGCAGGGTCCCCGCCGTGATCAGAGCCACGACCGAGGCGGGGAGGTTTTCCAATAACCGATACTTCTCAATTATCAGATTGAAATCCTCGATCGTCGACCCGGATGCGAGCGTTGGTCCCGAGGCGACCGAGGTCAGATCGTCATCGTTGACATCCGAAATATATAGCGATACCTGTCGCGACTGCGGGGCGTATTCGGCCAGTCGTCCGCCCTTCACCGAGGAAAGAAGGCGTCGGACAACGTTCATCTCAGCGATGACTGCGCCACATCCAACCAGTGCGCGATTGACTTGCTGCAGGTCCTCAAGGGTGATCGATGGATCAACCGGATCCTCAAATAGAGCCGAGCCCCCTCCCGTGATCAAAAAAAACGCTAGAGTCCCGTCGCTGTCGTTGCGGCGAAGAAGCTCTTTGGCCTTGCGCGCCGCCTCGATGCTTCCCTGATCGGGAATGGGATGACCACCGAGGATCACTTCCATCCGCGCTGATGAGCTACCCTCAAACGCATTGGTCGCGATCAACCCCTCGTCGAACCTTTCTCCAAGAATCTGCTCGAGGGCTCGACCCAGGGCAAGACTGGCCTTGCCTACACCGACCACGACGATCCGCGAGACATTGGCAAGGTCGATGACATTCTCATTGATCTGCAGAGAATTGCCCGTCATCCGAACCTGACAAGTCACCACGCGAGTGACGTTGATTGCCTCAAGTGTCTGACTGAAGATATTGTGCGCGAGGTCTCGCAGACTGCTCATTTTAGACATTGACGCACCTGGCCTCCTGGCCGTAAGGTCCTTCCTCGTATGATCAAAATTGCTGTTGGTTCGGAGAATCCCGTCAAAGTCGCCTGCGTAGCGGAAGCTGTCATCGAAGTCTGGCCCGATGCGCAAACAATTGGAATACGCTCGGAGTCTCTTGTCAGTGCACAGCCGGTCTCGGATATCGAAACGATGACCGGCGCTCTCAATCGAGCGAGGCATGCGCTTGCCGCCATCGAAGATGCAACACACGGAGTCGGAGTTGAGGGAGGGATACTCGACACTGAAGAGGGCATGTGGGCGTACGCCTGGATCGTCATCATCGATCATCACGGTCGTGTGGGCCGCGGTCAGAGTGGCAGGTTTCTGCTGCCCGAAGGCGTCGCGACACTCATCAGAACCGAGGGGCTGGAACTCGGTGAAGCCGATGATCGCTTCTTCAACCGCAGCAACTCAAAGCATCAGGATGGTGCAGTCGGCATTCTCACCGATGGTCTGATCGATCGAAAGGCACTCTATAAGCCGGGCGTCATCTTTGCCCTTATCCCCTTCATCCGACCCGAACTCTTCTGATTTGGGATTTTAGATTGTGGATTTTGGATTGAAGGACCGTGTCCTCCGCTCTGCGCCCTGCGCCCCCGCGACGCCACGTTGGGATAGTCCCCAAGACCTCAATACCCGATTGATTGCCCGTTGAGACGAGGATCGCTTGCGCCAAGACGCACGCCGCCTTCATCAATCATGACGGCGTGTGCATCGCCCATTTGACGCGGACGATCGACCATCGTATGGCCCATCGCTCGCAGCGCATTGATCGTGTCCATGACCAGTCCCATCGGTTCATATGTGATTTGGTCGGGAAGCCATTGGTGATGTATGCGCGGCGCGTCAACAGCCTGCGTCATCGTCATACCGTAATCAACTACATTTGTAATCACTTGCATGACGGTATTGATGATCGTTGGTCCACCAGGGCTTCCCAGCGCAAACCACAACTTTCCATCCTTCAGAATGAGGGTTGGCGTCATGGAAGAAAGTGGCCGCTTGCGCGCCGCCACCGCATTCGCCTCGCCCTGAATCAGACCGTATGCATTTGGCTCTCCCGGCTTTGGTGCGAAGTCGTCCATCTCATTGTTGAGCAGGAACCCGGCGCCCTCAACCGTGATCTTGTTTCCAAAGCTATCATTAATCGTCGTCGTCGTTGAGACGACACTCCCATCCTTATCGACGACGGTGTAGTGAGTGGTTTCCTCGGACTCATAAGGCATCGGATCGCCGTGTCCGATCGCCTCTGACGTCGACGCATGCTGAAGGTCGATCGTTGCAGCCAGCTGATCCGCATACTTGCGCGAAATCAGACCGGCAACGGGCACCTTCACGAAATCTGCATCGCCGAGATGGTAAGCCCGATCAGCAAAGGCGCGACGCATTGCTTCCACCTTCAGATGCGATGATGCGGATGAACCAAAACCAAGCTCTTTGAGATTGTAGCGCTCGAGAATGTTGAGCATCTGAATCAGCGCGATCCCTCCCGACGATGGTGGCGGCATGGTGATGATCTCGCATCCGCGATAAGTGCCGCGAAGCGGCTCGCGCTCAACCACCTTGTAGTTCCTAAGATCCTCGACAGTCATCCACCCACCCGACCGTTTCATACTGGCTTCGATCAATTGCGCCGTCTTGCCCTGATAGAACTCCTGTGGACCGGAGGCGATCATTCGCCCGAGGGTCGCCGCGAGCTCCGGCTGCTTGAAGATTTGGCCTTCTTCGTAAAACTTGCCATTCCGTAGAAAAATGCGATTTGTTTCGGGATATCGCGCGAGGTCCTTCTTGCTGCCCTTCAAACTTAGCTCGAGTTGCTGCCACACGGGGAACCCATCCGCAGCAAGTCTTCTTGCGGGCTCGGCAACTGCTGCCCATTTCATGGTCCCGTATTTCTCGAGCGCGTAAGCCATGCCGGCAACGGAACCCGGCACTCCCGCCGCCTTGTGTCCAAAGGTGGAGGACTCAGCGATGTAATTCCCGTTTTTGTCAAGGTAGATATTCCGATGAGCGGCCGCGGGTCCCATCTCGCGATAGTCGATCGTGGTTGTCTTGCCGTTGGCGAGGCGAATGACCATAAAGCCACCCCCGCCGATGTTTCCGGCCGACGGCCAGACCACGGCGAGAGCCAGGCCGATCGCGACAGCAGCGTCGACGGCATTGCCCCCCTTCTTCATAATGTCAACGCCCACCTGCGAGGCGATCCCGCTAACCGACGCCACCATCCCGTGGCGACCCCGAACAGGCGCGCGCGAGGCTGCCCTCGCAGATGTAAGCAGCCCCTCGCGTGCCGGCATCGCGACCAGCGATAGGACCAGCGAGACACAAACCAGGAATGAGAGTCTCTTTTGAACGAACATCAACAATTTCCTTCGTGGTTCAGATTTCACAAAGCGTAACCTCGCCCCGTTGGGGCTGGGATGTTGGTAGATGACTTAACCCAGGGCGTTGCTGGGCTCTTATATGGCCGCCCCATTCGGGGCTGGCAGTGATGTTCACCTTGGCGCGACTCCGTTTGCTTCGGTGCGACTGCCAATTCGGCGACCATCATCGGGCAACTGTCCCTGGGCGACTGCATCGGACAACTGCCATCGGGATCGACTGGGAATGATCGATCCGGCCAGCCCCGAATGGGGCGGCTATATAACAGCCCAGCAACGCCCTGGGTTAAGTCACCTACCAACATCCCAGCCCCAACAGGGCGATCCTCCGACGCCCCACGGCCTCATTCGAATCACGCCTCAACTGTCCAAGATACTGAGGACGACCTTCCCTGTTGTCTCCCTCGCCGCCAGCGCACGCAGAGCCTTCGGCGCTTCCGCAAGCGGCCAATTCGCGC
>JBDTUW010000036.1:0-13021 GCA_040007555.1 Acidobacteriota bacterium
CCGCGAAGACCTCGCACGAGAACAGACGAAATACGCGAGAAGACGGTTACTCCAGGTCAAGCTCATCCGACGGTCGCACCATAACGGGCCCCCGATGAGTCTAGGATGTTGACGTTCGCTCGCTCTCCGTTCGCATATTTCCGCAGCCGTTTTGGGACGGTACCTCGACAGTTCTCCTCCCCCGCAGATGATAACCTCCCCTAGTCGTATCACTCTGACACATATTAGATCGTCATTAACGGCTGTTGGGGCCAGAGCGCACCACGCCAAGGGACGCGGAACGGTTTGATCCCTTTTTGACCCGAAGGAGGTGGCATGTGAGGTTGCAAAACGGCGTTGGATTAGGGTAGACTCCCGCTTCACTTGTTGGATCGAGGTAAGTGGCTTTGTGCAGACGGGAATTCTCGTTTTTTTGTACTGAGCCAAGAGCTTGTTTTCCATACATTTACCCCTTCGCTGGCATTTACCCGCAGTGAGCCGCGCGAAACCGCAGTTGGATGGTGGAGTTGTGGCGCGCCGTATGCTAGGGGGAATGAGTTGTCGTGATTCTCACCTCGACATGGAGATGGCAGGTGCATGTTCGGTTTCCAGCTTTTTCTATTTGAGGGTGCATTTGCCGGAGCCAGAGCATTACCCAAGTGTCATTTAGTTCATCGTTAGTCGGACTGTTGACCAAAAATCATTTAAGTGCCGTTGATCCGCTGTTTGGCCCTCTCGGGCGCGGGGCAGCGAGGCGTCAACGAGGAGAAGAAAAGACCTTATGTATAAGCCAATCAAGCTAGTGGAACGGGGCGTCTCGAAGGCTGCGGGCGGGGCTTTTGATCTGATTCAGTTCTTCAATAAGTACAAGCCGAATCCGTCCTTTACTCCGAAATGGTCGGAGAAGCCTTTGCAAAAGTCGTGGCAGAAGACAAAGCCGACGCTCGGCTGGCCGCGCACGACCGATTCACTGTGCCCTAAGTGTGTCAAAGAAGCCCGGACTCGGATCATCGACCATGGTGAGAATCCATTTGAGGTGATTGAAGAGCGTCCAGGAGAGATCAAGGCGACGATCATCGAACGCGACAATGAAGTCTGGATGGTGAAGGAATGTCCGCTCCACGGCCGCATCGAAGACCTGATGGCTGTCGATGCGAAATTCCTGCAGCATATCGAAGGGATGTTCCCGGGCCGCGATATCGACGCGCATAACGACGAGAAGTTTCACAAGCATGGCTCCTCCACGATCAAGCACGGGCGTGGCTCGGTGCTGACGATCGATCTGACGAATCGCTGCAATATGATGTGCGATCCGTGTTTTATGGATGCCAATCAGGTCGGATTCGTTCACGAGTTGAGCTGGGACGACGTCAAAGAGATTCTCGACAACGCGATTCAGATCAAGCCGCGCCGTCAGATGTCGGTACAGTTCTCGGGCGGTGAACCGACGCTTTCTCCTTACTTCATTGACGCGATCAAGTACTCACGGAAAGTCGGTTACAACAGCGTTCAGTGCGCAACCAACGGTATCGAGTTCGCCAAGAGCAAGGAATTCTGTCGCAAGGTCGCCGAAGCAGGCTTGCGCTATGCCTATCTTCAGTTTGATGGCATCGGCAATGCCGCGAACAGTCACCGGCAGGTCGGCAACCTTTTCGACGTCAAACTCCGCGCTATCGACAATATGCACGAGGCTGGCATTGAGATAGTGCTGGTCACCACCTTGGTCAACAGTGTCAATAACGACGAAGTCGGACCCGTCATCCGCTTTGCGATGGACAATCCGCGGAAGATCTCCTTCATCTCGTTCCAGCCAGTTTCATTTACGGGTCGCGATGAAGACATCACGGATGATCGACGGCTGCGACAGCGCTACACCCTTTCGCATATGGCGCACGATGTCCGATCGCAGGTCGGGATCACGGATCCTCATCGTGACTGGTTCCCGATTTCGCTCATGGGTGCATTTGCGGATTTTGCGGATCTGGTGCACGGTCCCCAGGCAGATTGGGGTCAGATGAGTTGCGGATGCCATCCGAATTGCGGCGTGGGCACCGCGATCATGATCAACAAGGACACCAAGGAAATGGCTCCGGTTCCGGAGTTCATCAATATTCCGCGGCTGGTCAAGGATATGCAGAAGATCACCGATGCCGCGCGCGGTAAGTGGTTTTCGAATCTCATGATCGGTCTGGCGCTACTGCGCAACTACAATTCTTTCAAATCTCCGAAGAGCTTTAAGCTAGCGGATCTACTCAAGAAGTTCGACAAGACTTTTGGGTTGACCGGCAAGGAGTACGGCAAGGTCAGTCCGGACAGGACGCTTGAAGACGTCATGAAGCGCCGTCAGGACCCGTGGAACTTCCTGTTTATTGCGGGAATGTGGTTCCAGGATCTGTTCAACTACGATTTCCGCCGTACCGAAATGTGTATCATTCCGTATGGCACCCAGGAAGGCGAGATCAGCTTCTGCGCCTACAATACCGGAATTGGCTGGCGCAATATCATCGAGAACATGCACCAGAACGCCACTGTAGCGAAGTGGTATCAGGAGCACGGCCGGCACGAGATATTTGCAAACAACCACAGTGTGTCCCTTGAGGACGCGAGTCATCGTCTAGTGGTCAACGAATCGGATTCCTCGCGTGGCCGGGAAAAGGGCGTCCTCCCGCAGACTGCCAAGGAAGAGCAGCAGATGATCAAGAAGCTCTATATGCAGTCTGTCCTCAAGCAAAGCAGCACGGATACCAAGCTCGTTCAGTTGAAAGGGCTGGGAAGTCCGAAGGAAGAGGGTACTGCGGCGGTCACAGTTGGCTAAAGTTTCTTTCGCCGGATTTCACCTGTAATCAATTTGACGGCTGCCTATGGTTTCGACCACGGCAGCCGTTTTCTTTTCGGTGGGCGGCAGTGAAAAAGGCGCCCAAGGTCTCGCCTTCGAGCGACTAACTGGCGTAGACTTAGAGTCTCGGGACCCACTCAAATTAAAATCGACAGAGAGAGGTGCAACTATGGAAAGGCGCGATTTCGTCAAGACATCTGCCAGCGCTGCGTTGGCGGGAACATTGGGAGCTCGCACAACGGCGTCTGCCCGAAGTGCAAATGATACGGTTCGGGTCGCTGTCGTCGGATTTCGCGGCCAGGGAGGCTCGCATATCCGCAGCTACTCGAAGATGCAGAATGTCGAAATCGCCGCACTTTGCGATGTCGATGAGTCGGTTATGGCAAAGGGGGTTGCCGAGGTCGAGAAGGCGTCGGGCAAAAAGCCGCAGACGTTTACCGATCTGAGAAAGCTGCTCGAGGACAAAACTATCGATGCTATCTCCATCGCGACTCCAAACCATTGGCATTCACTGATGGGGATCTGGGCGTGTCAGGCTGGCAAGGATGTTTATGTCGAGAAGCCCTGCTCGCACACTTATTGGGAAGGGAAGAAGCTCGTCGAAGCCGCGCGCAAATACAACCGCATCGTCCAGCACGGTACCAACAGTCGCTCATCGGTTGCGTTGCGCGAAGCAATGCAGATGCTTCGCGATGGTGTCATCGGCGACGTCTATATGGCGAGGGGCCTCTGCTATAAGTGGCGCGACACGATTAATCGCACGCCGGACGGCTCGGCACCGGCGGGTGTCGACTACGATCTTTGGTTGGGTCCCGCGCAGAAGCGCGCCTTCAATCCGAATCGGTTTCATTACAACTGGCATTGGAACTGGGATTACGGCAACGGCGATCTTGGCAATCAGGGCATCCACGAGATGGACATCGCGAGATGGGGTCTCGGTGTGACGACACCAACTCGAATCAGTTCGATGGGCGGCCACTTCATGTTCGATGACGACCAGCAAACACCAAATACACAGGTGGCCACGTATGAGTTCAACAGGGATGGAAAGAAGGTCATGCTTGTCTTTGAGGTGCGTCATTGGATGACCAATCACGAGGCAGGTATCGGGGAAGGAAAGGGCTCAAACACGGTCGGCAACATCTTCTATGGCTCGAAGGGCTACATGGCCATTGATGGCTATACGTCTTACAAGGTGTTTCTTGGCAAGGATCAACAGCCGGGGCCGAGTAAGGTTGCTGGTGGCAGCACCTGGGAGAACTTTATCCAGGCTGTGCGGAGCCGCAAGCAGTCCGACCTTCACGCCGAGATTGAAGAAGGCCATCTTTCATCCTCGCTGGTCCACTTCGCCAACATCTCGTATAAGTCCGGCAGAACCATCGAGTTCGATGCCGCAAAGGGACAGATCGTTGGTGATCACGAGGCCAACAAGATGTTGCGACGGGAGTATCGCGATCCATTTACAGTACCTGAGAAGGTGTAAGCGCCTCGGGAATGAGTAGCCAGGATTTCCCCTGGTTTACGAGAATACTCGAGGGCAGGACTTAGTATGGAGGGTCAAGCACAGGCGAATCCGGATCCGATTATTCAGATCGTATCCGGATTCTGGACTTCTCAGGCCGTCAATGTCGCCGCCAGGCTTGCGCTTCCCGATCTCCTGAAAGATGGCGCACGTACGGTTGAGGACCTCGCGGCCGAGACCGGTACGCACCCTCCATCCCTCTTCCGATTGCTGCGCCTATTGGCCAGTGTCGGGTTTCTTACGGAGGTGCCTCCCCGGAGCTTTGGTCCGACTGAAACCTCGGATCGCCTTCGCAGCGATGTCCCAGGATCCCTTAGATGGTACCTCATGCTGGCTGCTGGTCAGGAGCATTACACTGCCTGGGGAAACCTGTTGCATAGCGTTAAGACCGGCGAAATCGCATTCGATCATACGTTCCAAAAGGACGTATGGCAGCACTATGCCGAGAATCCCGACTGCGCGGACGTCTTTAATCGGGCGATGACGGGCTTCACGGAGGTCGTCGAGAAGGCTGTCCTGAGCTCATACGACTTTTCAGGGTTTGCAACCGTGGTTGACGTAGGTGGCGGCCACGGCGGAATGCTTTCCTCAATCCTTCAGAAATACCCGCAAGCGCGTGGCGTGCTCTTTGATGCCCCGCAAGTTGTGGCAGACGCCCGGGAAGTCATGAGCAACGCGGCGCTGCAGGGACGGGTGGAGATCGCAGGAGGCGACTTCTTTGCAGAAGTGCCTCAAGGAGGCGAGCTCTACATCCTGAAGTTCATTCTCCACGACTGGAACGAAGGGAAGGCTGCGGCAATCCTTCATAGCGTCCGCCGCGCAATCCCTGAATCGGGCAAGCTGCTCATCGCTGAGATGGTGCTTCCGAGCGGAAGCGAGCCCGCATTCAGCAAGTTCATGGACATCAACATGATGGTCATGACGGGTGGCCACGAACGCACTGAGGCAGGCTTCAAGTCCTTGCTCGCAACCGGCGGGTTTAAGTTGGCCCGCATAGTTGCCACTCCATCCATGATCAGCCTGATCGAGGCTGAGCCCATCTGATCCCCCATCTGATACGAATGATAAGAACATTTAGACTTTTCCGGCCACTGCTAGCCGTCTTTCTTGTTGCGGGTCTTATCAATGGTTCCGCCCCGCGGTCTTTGGGGCAGGAGGCGGGGCAGGAGGCGGGGCAGGAGGCTGTGCAGGCAACAGCTCCGTCAAAGCCTCGCACCCTCGCGGAGTTGCAGGAGCGGATTGCAGCTCTGTTGGATCAGCCGAAGTTCGCCGCGGCGCGCTGGGGCGTCCTGATCAAATCGGAGAGTGGCAACGTTGTTTTTGAGCGGGATGCGGATAAGGCCTTCATGCCCGCATCCAACATGAAACTGTACACATCGACCGCGGCGCTCGATGTGCTGGGTCCTGACTTCAGAATCGAAACGCGGGTGCACGCTACGAGACCTGCGAGCCGAGCCGGCGTGCTTCGCGGCGATCTTGTGCTGAGCGGACGTGGCGATCCAAATCTCTCGGCGCGCTTCGAGGGGGACGGCACGCCTTCTGAGTTTAGGCCGTCCGACACTATTCCCGCGATCGAGGCTCTTGCCGATCAGATCAAGGCTCGCGGAATACGACGCATTGTGGGCGATATCGTTGGGGATGACAGTTATTTTGCGACAGACCTGCTCGGACCCGGATGGGAGTGGGACGATGCCCAGTTCTACTACGGCGCGGAGATCAGTGCGCTGACGGTCAACGACAATGTAGTGACTTTTACCGTCATGCCGGGAACGCGTGCCGGTATGCCGCCTTCGATCACGGTGCAGCCAAAGACTTCGTATGTCTCGATCACAAACCACGCCATAACCTCCGCGCAGGGCGCCGGCAGAATCGGTGTCAACCGGCCATTGGAGAGCAACGAGGTAGAGTTTTTCGGCTCGATCCCGCGTGGTGGAGAGAAGGTCGAGATAAACATCGCGATCCACGACCCGGCGCGGTTTGCGGCGACGCTGCTGAAGGAGGCGCTTGCGAGGCGCGGTATCAAGGTGTCCGGTCACATCAGGAAGCACGATGCGTTAGCGCAGCTGTCTCATCCGCTGAATGTGACGAGCTTTTCTGAGGTTGCGAAAGTGGTGTCGCCTCCGCTCGCGACCATGCTTAAAGTGATCAACAAACCCAGCCAGAATCTGCACACAGAGCTGATGCTGCGTCAATTGGGCGCTCTCGGCGTCGAACGGACATTGACCGAGTATGGTCGTCCGCGATCAACAGACGCTGTCGGGAACGAGGTGCGAAGAGCTTTTCTGCGCAAGGCCGGCGCCGATTTGCCGGGACTCAGTCTGCGCGACGGGTCAGGATTGTCGCGTCAGGATATGGTCACTCCGCGAGCGACGACGCGCCTGCTCGAGTACATGAAGACGCACCCCCATTTTCAGGTCTTCCGCGACTCACTGCCTGTCGCCGGGCAGGATGGAACGCTCGAGCGGCGTATGAAAGACACCTCTGCGGCCGGCAATGTTCGGGCAAAAACAGGCAGTCTTTCTTATGTCAACGCGATCTCGGGCTACGTCCAGACAAAGGCGCGAGAGCTTCTCACGTTTAGTATGATGGGGAACAATTACGTGGGTGCGGCACGCGATGTGACGCAGGTGCTCGACCAAATCTGTGTGCTGCTGTCAGACTTCGAAGGCACGCTTTAGATAGGTACCCTGCGGCTGCACTATGGGCCGATCGTGATGATTGCGATCTCGGGACGGGCGAGGAATCGACCATCCATCATCGACGTTCCGATTCCTCTGCTGACGTACATTCTGGTGCCGCGCCTCTCAAACCAGCCAGCGATGAACTCACCCGAAAAAGTTGGCAGCCAAAGTGGCCCGATCAATGGCAGACGAACCTGCCCACCGTGGGTGTGACCACTGAGTGCGAGGTTACATCGACCAGCTACCTGATCGACGAAAGCTGGCGAGTGGTACATGGCGATCTTATAAGCTGGCTCCGGCACCCCGGAAAAGGCCTCATTCAAATCGGGTGAGCCGGACAGGTCATCAAATCCCACAAGCCATACGCCGTCGCGCACTTCAGCACTCGAGTTCAACAGCAGCTTTGCTCCCGCCGACCGGTAGAATTCCTGTTCATCTTTGACTGGATGCCAAACTTCATGGTGGCCGCGAACAATCCAGACGCCGAGCGGTGCGCGAAGGCGGGTCAACACCTGACGCACGCCCGGATAATCTGAGGTACTGCTGATTGAGTCACCCATGATGAGTACGATATGGGGTTGTTCAGCTTCCACTAGCTGAAGCATCCTGCGCTCGCGCCGGTTGAGGCCTGAAGCGTGAATATCAGTGAGGTGAGCGATCCTTAGAGTCGAGCCGATTGGGGCGGTGATACTGTGATGAGTAACCTCGATCCTGTAGGGCTCGACCCAGAATGGGTAAGCTCCCAGAGCCACGACAACCGCGAGGGTGATTGCGAGCGCCATGCGCGGTTTTCGGGCCGTGAGCCAGGCTAAAGCCGGCATGCGGTTCCCTCGAAGCGTCGTCGAGGGACGATCGCGTAGCGCAATTTGCCTGAATTGCGCAGTTTGAAGTTCCCCAACTGCCGACGCAATTCAGCACAATGCAGGCAAATTACTCTGCTTGCAACTGCCATAGTTGCTCCAGGTCTCGTTAGCGGGATGTCTCGTCCAAATCTCAACAAGTAGATCTAACGCAGAAGCGCGGAGAAGCAAGAGTACACAGAGAACGCCTACGGCGTTTTGTGCCTCTGCGTTCACTTCTCCTGGTTGCGCTAGGCGGTCCGGCTCCGCTAGAGTCGCTCCTTCAACGAGAGGATGGTTTGGCGAGAAACTCGAATGACCGGACATTGCCTGGTGCCTTCTCCAGTCTGACTTGCAGCTTCCACGCTGTCTCAAGCGGGCATAATCCCTTCTTGATTTCCACCAGCATCTCGCCAGCCCGTTGCTCGGGTCGGACGGCAATGTCGTTGTTACTGGCAGAGTTGAATACCCGGTTTCCAGTCGCGTCAGTGATATTGAACTCAACCGGTATCCAGGCGCTGGTCAGAATGCCATTCTCTGTCACCTGAAATCGCGTCGTGGTCCAGGCCGGTCCGGAGCGTTCGGCGGGAGGAGCAAGCACCACTGAATTCATCGTCAACGTTACACCGTGTTGACTGCGACTGACAGGAAGAGCCTCGGCGTTCCAGATCGGAAATATCTGATCGACCGGGTTATCCGCTTCAAACTCGATCGTTGGCTCGACTCCATTGCGGTCGACAAGACGAAGCCGAAGCTTTTTTCCTCGCCGCGGGAAATTTTCGAAGATGAAGGCTTTGGCTGACATCAGCGACTCTGGCACCCACGCTCGCTTGACCGGTCCGAATGTTGGCGCACGCGTTTCCGCCTGGCTGATCCAGCATCCGGAGCCGTCGAGAACAGTGTTAATGGTATCCCACCTCACTGGATCAAACCCGCCTCGCTGCTTTGGCTCGACGAAGACCCAGAAGACCAGAGCCGATTGTTCCGTTCTCTGATCGTACTGCTCGATGGGAAACGGAAGGTTCAGCCCGTACATGTTCCTCCCAACACGGTGCGTGGTTCCGTGGGTTACAGCCTTGAGGTAAACACTGGTGCCATCGTGAAGCAGATGGACCGGTCCCACCGGCTTTTGCCGGGCGACAAAGGTCATCACGGGAATCGCGATCAGGATTGCAATGAGAATCATGAGAAGGAAAAGCGATCGTCGTCTGTGAGTCACTGTTTTGTTCTCCTCGATTGCTACTGGTCAAGTTCAGCCGTGATCTCGTGACCGATGATGGGACGCCTCAAAGATGACACGGCACGAGAGTGGCTGGGGGCCTCACGCTGCTGAGCCCCCAGCCCGACCGCGACGCGCTGCGGATGAGGAGTCGTCATCACTGAATAGGGCAGTGGTGAGTCGTCCCGTGAGCCGCGCTCCACAAGGCGGACGACTGGACCGAAACCCCCGTCCCGACGCCGGTGCCTGCCTGACTCACTGAAGCCGAGACGCTCAAGGAGACGGCACAGTAGGGCAGCAGACACTGTTCGACCGCATACCCATACCCGCCAACACACGACACCTGCGCTGATGCGTCTCCAGTCCCGTCATTGTTCTCGGCCGCCTTCTCCTTGACGACATGATAGAAGAGAGCCGTGTGGCCCCATTCACCGATCTCGTGGGAATCGACAACCACGTTGCAGCGCTTCTTGCATTGAGGACTGATCCGACACTCACCGTGCATATTGGTCGAAGCCTGGTGCATTCCTGCTCCGAGCGGAAGCGTCAAGCAGTACACCGCGCCGCCGGTCCACCAACATTCCGTACTATAGCCGTCTGAGTGTCCCTGACTATCTGGGGTTGTAAGGTTCACCGGCTCGCCAGTGGTGAAGCTTTCCGTGCAAGGCGTAGGCTCTGTCGTGATCCCGCCACCGCCGCCCCCGCCTCCTGCGCGGGACACCCCGTCGCGACAATCTGAAATCCCGGTCGGATTGCCCCACGGATACTCTCCATCCCAGCAGCATTCATCCAGCGTAGTCGCCCAGGACGCACAGCAGATAGGATAGATGCCATCGCAGGAGCTACCCGTTTGAGTCAAGCCCTCCTCCTTCAGCCCACTCTCTGGTTCCTTTTTCAGAGGCTCATCGAGCGACTGCTCAGTGGCAGGGGTTCTGGGAAGAGACCCGTGAGGTCGACGAGTCTCGCGGTGGACATCGCTCATCACTCCACCCATTCCGACGATCGCATCCCAGAATTCCATTTTCGCCTCCGGAGATGATTCGAGGGACGAGTGGTAGAGGACAAGCGCGTGATAAGTTCGATCCCGTCCATCGAGAGTGACAGTGACCTCATACGATGTGTATTTGCCTACATCGGAATACTCTGTACCCATCTGGGTGAGCGCATCCCGGACCTTGAATGTCAGGCGATCTATACTGGCCGAGTAGCTTCCGGCGGCCCATCGAGCGTCGTAAAGCACGGTCTCATCGCTTGCGGGCGTCTCGCTTATTGAATGAGCGGCGACGCGCACGATCTCGCCGGACGGGAGTGTTGCCAACTCGGCGACAGGTCGGTCAAGTATCTCGTCGATCGCGCCGGTCCTGAAGTCCTGTAACTGAAAGCTCAGGGTTCCGCCCCGATCCTCGCCCGTTCGTAGCGCCTCGCGGCCACGAGCCACTTTATTGAGCAGTGTGAGTTTGAGATAGGCATGTCGGATAACGCGCTCTTCAGAGAAGGCCAGACGACCCTGCGAAAGCCCGACGGATGATAAGACGCCCAGCAATAGCAGGACGGAAACCTTACTTGAAAGGTGACGTATGTCGGCTGACGTTAATAAGACGTATAACATTGAATACCTCCAATTCATTTATGCCCGCGCGAACCGCCTGGCGGATCGCCTGCGAGCGATTAGAGGTGGCATGCTGAGAAGTAGGTCGTACTAAAACCGCTGCTATTGCTCCTTTCTGACTGGTTTGAGTTCCTGGTCAATCAAGCGCTTGAATTCTTCGAAGGTGATCGCTCCACGCAAAACTTTGCCGTTGAGAACGAAGGTGGGAGTGCCCTGCATTCCGAGCCGACGCGCCTCCTGCACGTCTTCGATGATTGCGGCCCTGGATCGTTCGGACGCAAGACAGGCCGCGAACCGTTCCCTGTTTAAGCCAAGTTGTGCAGCGAGGGCGTGAAAGCGATCGGTCGAAAGGTCGCTTTCTTCAAACAAAGCATCATGATAGGCGGCGAAACCCTTCTCATCGTCCGCGCAGTAGGCAGCCTGTGCGGCGCCGAAGGCCTGAGGATGAATGGGTAGCGGAAGATGCCTGAAGATCACCTTCACTTTCCCCTGGTAAGTCTCCAGTACCTTCCTGACTGTTGCCGCAGCGCGCCGGCAATAGGGGCACTGGAAGTCAGAGTACTCATAAATGGTGATGGGCGCCTCTGACGTGCCAAGGAATGGACCGCGGTTCGAAAGCACTATCCGTTCCGGTTCGGGTTCGTTCAGATAAAGGCGAACCCTGGCTCGATTTCTCAATTCTCCTACGCGGGTTCGATAAGTCCTCAGCCGCGTCTGATTCTCGAGATCGAGGCGGACCTTCTCTTTGGCCTCGTCCTCGCTGAGAGAAGAAAATACCGCCAGATTCTCAGTGTAGACCTCATCGATCTGGGACTGAGTGACCGGATCGTCACTTGCCGTTAATCTCTTTTTGAGTTCTTCGATAGAGAGTCCCGCCGACTTGGCTTCACTCTCCAGGACGGTGCGGATAATGAGACTCTCAAGCGCGGTTTTCCGGAGCGCGAAGATTTTCTCCTTCAGGCCCTGGAGCTGTTTCCCAATGCCCTGATCAATCTCTTCGAGCGTAATCTCGCGTCCAGGATCGACACTGGCGACGACACCAGTCTCGGCCTGATAGGGACGCCCACTTGCCCGCTGATCACGCTGCAAACTGCTCGCCGAACCGGAGCGAGCGAGATGGGCCAAAAAGAAAGAGGTGAGGAGTACGAGGAATATGCGTTTCACAAAAAAAGCCCTCCACAAATGGAGCACCAACCGGCAACAGGCGGTACACAAATGCGTGCGCGTTTCGGCACCGGTGCCTGATTCGATTGAGCTGTCTTCGCTGAAGTGGCTTTGTTCCTGAGGCGCAGTCATTCTAGCGCGCGCCCTCAGATTGTCAAGAACTTTTCACAGGCATTTTGCTCGTTACTTTTCTTCCTGCATCGTCTGATGTTCTCCTCCGAGTTTTTCGACCAAGACTCAGTTCTAGAGTAAGCCCCGCGCCTTTACATCAAGGTACTTGTTCACGAGACCAATAGAGAGTTGGCCCGCGGGGACGTCCAGCGCCAGTCCCCCAAGTTCACCAATACGTGCAAGCGCCTCGGCTCTTTGTCGCAAAAGCTCCTCGGCAACACTTTGCTGGTAGACATCTTCGACCCTTTTGGGGACTTCACCCACGAGCGACACAAGGTCACGGTCTCCGATCGTTACGATTAATGGCAGGTGCCGCGGCAGCAACGTTGCCGTGTATGCGAGAAGGTCGGCGGACGAATCCGCATCGATGAGGTCGGTCAGAATGATAACCAGCGATCGTCGCTTGCAGTTTCGGTTGAAAGTCTCAAAAGCCCGAGCATACGAAGGCTCGACCATTTGAGCTTTGATGCCGTAAAGCGCCTCGATAATGCTGTGCAACTGTGAGGGACCCCGGCGTGGGGGCAGATATTTCAGCACCTGGCGCGCGAAAACGAGCAGTCCGATGTTATCCCCGCCGCTCGATGCGAGATAGGCGATCGAGAGTGCCGCGGCGATCGCGTGATCAAGTTTGGACATGCTCCCGATTCGCGACGTCATGAGCCGCCCCGCATCGAGCATGACGATGATGTTCTGGTTGCGCTCGACCTGGTATTGCTTTGTGATCAGCCGCCCACGCCTGGCAGTCGAGGTCCAGGAAACCAACCTCAGCTCGTCGCCGCGGACGTAGTCACGCATGCTCTCGAACTCGTTGCCCTGCCCACGGACGCGCGATCGGCGCAGTCCGCTGATCAACTGCTGATTGCGACGTGCCAGAAGCTCGTTCCGGCGTGCTTCGTGAACGTTGGGATATACCTTGATGACCGTCAAGGCCGGGATGCGAATCTGTTTGATCGCAAGCCGCCATGGGCCGGGGTGCCGGATGATGACATCGCCAAACTGAT
>JBDTUW010000037.1:0-12971 GCA_040007555.1 Acidobacteriota bacterium
CAAACCGTTCACTTATCGAGAAGGCTAATTGTTTCACGCCGATCCGCGATCCAAGGGATTAGAGCGACGCTCCTTAGACACACCGCGGTTCATCCCTGGTCGGTCCCGCTTTAGAGTTTGAGCAGGCTGACACTTCCCGAAACTGATTTGAGGCTCAATTTCCTTGCGCCGCTGCCGATGGTACCTGAGGCTCGACGGCCGGGTCCTCTTTCCTTCTCCTCGATCTGAAGTGGAAAGTCGGTCTTGAGATCACCTGTGAGGACGGACATTTCCACGTTGGCGTCGAGGTTTGACGGCAGTTTCACGTTGACGCTGCCACTGACGGATGAGAAGTCCATCGGCTCAGTTCCTTCGAGCCGGTTGATGAGGACAACAACCTCTCCGCTTGTGGACTTGGCGCTGACGCTGCCGGCAGCTTCTTCAACGATGACACGCCCACTGACGGACATTGCAGTTGTTCTTCCACTGACATTCTTGACGATGACCTCGCCGCTGACGGACCTCGCCTTCAGGTCGCCCGTGACGCCCGCTACGGAAACGCTTCCGCTGACGCTCGCGACGCTGTCGAAGCTGTATCGCTGGCCCTTGGGAACTCGGACTTCGAAATCGATGCTGGCATCACAGTTACAGTTCTCGGGGTACTTGACCCTGATATCAATACGGTTGACGGTGCTGCGGTCTTCAACCTGAAGCATTTCGCGGTCCCGTCCCTTTTTTGTGCCAACGACAGTGATCACATTCCCGTCATATCCACTGAGACTGACATCACCGGAAACGTTTTGGATGTTGACGGAGCCCTCGGGGGCCAATTGAAAATTCCTCGAGAAATCCTGGGCCTGGACGGATACCCCCGCCAGAACAAATAGCGCGGCCGCATAAGAGGTGAGACGCAAGAGAGATCGCATTGCTAAGAACTCCTTTCAGATCAGTCGGACATTGTTGACAGACTGTATGTGGTCGGCCGACGACATTGGTTTCACGTCAAGGGGAAAAAAGTGCGATCCCTTTGAAAGGAAAGGTATAGTTCGGGCAACAGGCGGCCCCCGGGAGAGCAAGGACTGCAAGGAGTACAAGCGACTGCAAGGACCGCAACCGGCTGACAAGCATTGAACACACCCGTACCCTGATCATGATCGGAATAGCGTCAGCTCGGAGGGCCAGTCCTGGCGGTCCTTGCAGGCGTTGCCGCCTTGCACCGGCTACTTTACTTTTGGCGCAACATTGGAACAGCCCCGACGCTCGCGATGGCTGTCGCGAGCAGGTCGTCTCTGTTTGATTGTGTGAAGAGGGGCGGTCTGACATGGGGCACAAGGCGTAGGATTGGCGCCTCACCCAAATCATTTCCATCAGTGAAATATATGGCGTCAACCCTGCCACTCTCGAGGGCCTGGCGCGCCGAGGGCTTAACGTCGGATCGTGATGCACTTGCCACCAGAATCGAGAATGCCGGTTTGATGAACTTCAGGACGCTTGTCCCTTCGATTACGACCCCGACAGCCCTGACTCGAGAGAGCGCCTCACACATACCCTTTTCAACCTGGTCGCTCTTCGCAACGACCCAGTGAACCGCAGACGCTCCTGCAGCCCAGAATCGATCAGTGTCTTTTCCCGATACTCTGGTAGCCTCGGGCTCCGAATACACCTTCGGTTCCGAACCGAGCAAATGGCTCACACAACACGCCTCGGCATTCTTACCGCAGGATCGGTAGTGCCCCCGAGTCAGCTTGATCGCTTCCCACCCCTGCAGGCTAGCGAGCAGCTCGCAGGCAAGCGACGTCTTTCCAATGTCCGATGAAGTTCCCGCAACAACGATGACTGTCGGATGCCTTTGATCAAACATGGGCGCTCTCACAGTTCCGTGGCGATTCGGACAGCGCCAAGTCGGAAAGAAATCAAGCGGGACAGACTAGAGAAGGGAATCAGCCTTTCTCGGGTCCGCCCCGCTCGGTACACCGTTCTAAACGTCAGCTACTGGGCATGAGTGCCGCCACAGGCCCTTCCACAGACGAGCGTATACGGCTAGACGGTCGACTTCGCCACGGCGGCTGAGTTCGATTGGCTTGCAATCGCCGCCTGAGCCGCCGCCAACATCGCAATCGGAACGCGATACGGCGAGCAACTGACGTAATTGAGCCCCGCACGATGAAAGAAAACTACAGATTCAGGATCACCGCCGTGCTCACCGCAGATTCCGATCTTAAGGTCAGGACGAGTTGATCGGCCGCGCTCAACGCCGATCTCAACCAGTTGCCCGACACCTTCCTGGTCCAATGTCTGGAATGGATCGTCCGCGAATATCTTTCTCTCGACATAGGCCGGGAGGAAGCGACCCGCGTCATCACGACTGAGGCCCATTGCGGTCTGGGTCAGGTCATTGGTGCCAAAGCTGAAGAACTCGGCAACTTCTGCAATCCGGTTTGCCGTCAAAGCCGCCCTGGGGAGTTCGATCATCGTGCCAACGAGGTACTCGATCGTTTCTCCTTCACGCTTCATGACTTCGTTTGCGACCCTGCGAACTACGTCCGCCTGAAGCTGTAGTTCGGTGACAGTCACGACCAATGGGATCATGATTTCGGGTTTGACGGTCAGGCCTTCGCGCTTCACCTTGACGGCCGCCTCAAAGATCGCCCGCGCCTGCATCTCGGTGATCTCGGGGTAGGCGATACCGAGCCGGCATCCGCGATGGCCAAGCATCGGATTGAATTCATGAAGACTGGCAACACGCGTCTTCGCCTCTTTGAGCGGCATGCGAATCTTCTTCGCCAACTCCTTGAGAGCCTTGTCGTCGTGCGGAAGGAACTCGTGAAGTGGTGGATCAAGCGTCCTGATCGTTACTGGCAGCCCATCCATCGCGCGAAAGATTCCAACAAAGTCTTCGCGTTGGACGTCAAGCAGCGCGGCCAGGGCCCCAGTGTAGAGTTCCTTCGGTCGCTTGATCTTTTTCTTTAGTTCCTTAACCCGGTTTTTTGCCTCGACGAGCCGCTCACCCGAAGTACGCTTCGCGTCGGCAGCTGCAGTCGAGAGCTGAGCTTCAAGGTTCTTGAACTCCGAGGAAACCAGGATCATCTGCCGGACGCTATCAATGCGATCGCCCTCGAAGAACATGTGCTCGGTGCGACATAGGCCGATACCCTCAGCGCCGAAGCTGCGCGCCACGGTGGCATCGTGCGGAGTGTCCGCATTGGCTCTGACACCTAGAGTACGAGACTCATTCACCCACTCCATGAGCTTTCGGAAACTGCCGCTGATCTCGGGCTTGATCAGGGGGGCGACTCCAACGATGACTCGACCCGTCGAGCCATCGAGCGTGATGTAGTCGCCCTTCTTGATCGTGCGTCCGTTTGCCGTGAATTCCTGTGCGGAATAGTCGATGACGACATCACCGCAACCGGCGACACAGCACTTGCCCATGCCACGGGCGACCACGGCTGCGTGAGACGTCATGCCTCCGCGTGACGTCAGAATCGCCTGGGCCTCGACCATTCCGTGAAAATCTTCAGGTGATGTTTCGATCCTCACCAGAATCACCTTCTCACCCTGTTTTCCTAGTTTCTCGGCCTCATCGGGGTGAAAGACCACCTGTCCCGTAGCGGCACCCGGACTTGCAGGGAGACCGACCGCGATTACATCAACCTCCGCTTTCGGGTCGATCATCGGATGCAGCAACTGGTCGAGCTGCGCCGGTTCCACGCGCCCGATCGCGGTCGTCTGGTCGATCAGGCCCTCGCCTGCCATTTCTACGGCGATCCTTACTGCCGCGGGTCCGGTGCGCTTCGCGTTGCGGGTCTGGAGCATCCAGAGTTTGCCGCGCTCAATCGTGAACTCGAGGTCCTGAACATCGCGATAATGGCGCTCGAGGCGATCGGCTACCTGGACGAAGTGCCGATACACCTCGGGCATTTCGTTGTGCAGTTCCGCGATCTTTTTTGGGGTTCGGATTCCCGCAACAACATCTTCACCCTGCGCGTTCTGAAGATATTCGCCGTAAAGCTCCTTCTCGCCTGTGGAAGCGTTGCGGGTAAAGGCGACGCCGGTTCCCGAGTCTTCGCCCATATTTCCAAAAACCATTGTCTGGACGTTAACCGCGGTGCCGAGTTTGTCGGAAATCTTGTAGGTGCGCCGGTAATCGCGAGCGCGCTTGCCGTTCCAGGAAGAGAAGACAGCCCGAAGGGCAAGATCGAGTTGCTTCAACGGGTCGCTCGGAAATTCGTGCTTTGTTTCGACCCTGATGATCTCTTTGTACTCTTCGCAGAGACGCGACAGACTCGAAGCGTCTACATCAGTATCAGCGGTGACGCCGAGCTCCTTCTTAAGCTCATTGAAGCGATGGTCAAATCGCTCCGCATCGATACCGAGAACGATCTTGCCGAACAGCTGGATGAACCGGCGGTAAGCATCGTAGGCGAAGCGCTCATTTCCCGTCAGCTTGGCAATCGCGACGAGCGTTTCCTCGTTGAGCCCAAGATTGAGAACGGTGTCCATCATTCCGGGCATCGAGAACTTTGCGCCCGAGCGGACAGATACCAGCAACGGGTTCTCGCTCCCGCCAAACTTCTTGCCGGTGGCCTGTTCGATCTTTGTCAAAGAACTCAGGACCTCATCCCAGAGCCCAGCGGGAAACTTCTCGCCATCGGCGTAGTAGGCGTTGCAGGCCTCGGTTGTAATCGTGAAGCCGGGCGGAACGGGAAGGCCGGCATTGGTCATTTCTGCCAGGCCCGACCCCTTTCCTCCAAGCAGGTCCTTCATCGTGCCGGTTCCTTCGGCCTTGCCTTCAGCAAACAAATAAACGTACTTCTGAGTCATTCTCCGTCTTCTCTCCTTGTGCTATTGGTCTTCCATCACCGCCAGTGTCTGTTGCAACTGGTGTCTATTGACGCCCAATCGCGTTCCTGGCCGGTCGTAATTGACTAAGAAATTCGAGCGACTTCAATTCGCGCTCCAGTGTGCGGTGGATGAGCCGTCCCGCGATCGCTCCAATCTGTGCGAGTGCCCGGGGCTCCCTGTTGGTGACGGCAAATTCCATCGGTCCTCGCCCGAGGATATCCGCGAGCGTCTGCCTTGCGTCCGAACGAAGCTCCTGACCCTGCTGATCACTGCACCTGACGCACTGCGGGGAGCCATCAGGCGCCAACCACGCCGATCCCTCGCTGCCAAGTTCGAGGTGGCAGTTGGAGCAATGCTTGAAATCCGGCAGAAAACCGGATAGCCGCAGCATCCATATTTCGCAGTACCGGGCGAGCGCCATCAGTTGCTGGGTATTTCCAATCCGAACGACCTCAAGCGCTGCGGTAACCAACCGGTAGACTCGTTCATTTGGCTCGTGATCCGGTACGAATTCGATGACGAGTTCCGCCAGGTAATGAATCATTCCAAGCACTTCGCCGCTTAAGTCAGCTCGGAATTGCGACCGGATGATTTCACAGGTGGAAATCGAGACCAATTCTCGATTCTCCTTCTGAAAATAGCTGATCGAGACCTCGGTAAACGGCTCAAGGCTCGAACCAAACCTGCTTCTCAGCCGCTTCGCCCCCTGAGCGACCCCGCGAATCTTCCCAGCCTCGCGCGTCAGGAGCACACATATCTTGTCAGCCTCCTTGAGCGCGTAAGTTCTGAGAACATATGCATCAGTCTGATGGAGCGGCATAAACAATAATCGTATCGCCTGCGTGGCCATTAGTAAATGGCGAGCGGCGGCCGCTTCCGGCTACCGCGGGCGAGAGTGGGGCGTCGGCGTTTCGGATGGAATCAAACCTCGCGTTTCCGGGCGGAATTGCGTCCAGACAAATCCAACGATGACAGCAATGATGACCGCGAAGATGAGCAGCTTGACCAGCTTCAGGAAGACGCGCATCAGGATGGCGATGACTGCTGCAGCTGCCAATACCGCGCCAATAACCATGATCCAGCTCGTTGGTTCCATATCAGACCAGATATTTGAGCAGGAGTGCGGCCAGTCCAAGAAACGACAGGAACCCGCCAACGTCGGTAATGGTGGTCACAAAAACCGTTGAAGCAAGCGCAGGATCGGCCTTGAGTCGTTTGAGGATAACCGGGATCAAGGTTCCACCAATCGCCGCCAGAAGCAGGTTGATCACCATCGCGACAGCCATGATGAGCGCAATGAGCAGCATTTTTATCGAAAAGCCGAACCAGATGACGATGATCACCGCGGCTACCAACCCATTGACGATTCCATTGGCAACGCCCACCAGCGCTTCCTTGACCAGAATTCGGCGGGTGTTTCCCCAGGTCACCTCGCCCAGCGCAAGGCCTCGCACAATCACCGCAAGAGTTTGAGTCCCGGCATTGCCACCCATTCCGGCAACGATCGGCATGAGCGTCGCCAGTACCACTACTCGTTCAATCGTTCCTTCAAAGAGATGGACCACGGACGAAGCGAGGACTGCTGTCGCGAGATTGACTAGTAGCCAGGGTAATCGCAGGCGCACCGATCGCCCCGGCGCACTTTGCGCATGTTCATCAGATCGGACGCCGGCCAGAGCGTAGATATCCTCAGTCGCCTCCTCGCGAATGACATCGATGACATCATCCACAGTGATCAGCCCAACCAGCTTGTTCTCGGCATCGACGACGGGAACACCAAGGAGGTTGTAACGCGCCACGATCCGGGCAACCTCTTCCTGGTCCGTGTCTGTGCGGACGCTGATGACGTCCGTGCTCATGATCTTCTTGAGTGGTGTTGTCGGAGGTACAAGCAGCAGTTGACGCAGACTGACGACGCCGACGAGGTGATTGCGTTCGTCGATGACGTACAGATAGAAGACCATCTCGACTTCGCTACTTGTGCGTTGGATCGCCGAGATCGATTCGCCTACCGTCAGGTCCTCGTTGAGCGAGAAAACGTCCGGCGTCATGATGCGGCCGGCCGTTCCCTCAGCGAAGCTCAGCAATTCCTGGACGTCGGTTGAGGCCTCAACCTTCATCAGCTCAAGTAATCCTTGGCGGAGCTCTTCGGGGAACTGAGCAATAAAGAGGGCAGCATCGTCCGACGGCAGCTCCTGCAGGACAACCGCGATCTCCTCCGGCGCGAGTGCGGTAAGGAGGTTGACGCCCTCTTCAAGAGCCAGTTCGCTGAGGCTCGCCGCCGCCAGACTCTGATCAGAGCGCGAAAGAGCGGCGAACACCGCATGACGATCAAGATCATTGAGCGAATGCAATACTTCCGCGATATCAGCCGGGCGGATCTTACGCAGAATGTTCATGGCACGCGCGTTTGCACCGGCGCGTATCAGGCGACGGATGGAATCGAGCGTAAGACCAAACTTCTGAGTATGTATCGGCTGCATATTTCTCTCACCGGTGGTGGAACGACGGGTGCACGCAGATTGGCGGGCTTACGCCCGGTCGCATCCGGCAGTGGGCGGCCACCTGAAGCAGTTCGTGAGGTGGAAAACCGTGGCGTCTTTGACTAGCGCAAGCTCGGCCGCCTGCGTCACGTCAGAGAGGGAGGGGATAAAGCACCCAGGCGATCGCCAGGCCCAGCAGCACGAAATAGCCGAAGACTTTCACCCCGTATTTGATTTTTGCTTCGCGCGAATTGTGGTCCGATGAAAGGGCCGCGAAGACAATCGCAACCAGGAAGCTGTATAGAAGCAGGGCGAGAAAGTGGGTCATAACTTTCTCCCGATGGCGATGTCGTAGGTGTCCATTGTCGCCAGCATATTGAGCGCTCCAGCCACCATCAGGAACGTGTTGCCATATTCAAAGGTGATCCTGGCTGCCTGCGTTGGCTCTACCTTAAAACCAAGATCGAGGGCGTAGGCAACGAAGTAGGGGAGTCCAATTCCGGCATCAAGGAAACTAAAGAACCAGGTCAGCCACTCCCCCCGAACTGGCGTAAAGAGATGTCCCTCCATGACAAAGCCGAGGATGAACATGAGGATAATTCCGAGTCCGATGATCAGGCCTCTGGCGGCTCTGCCCACTATCACATGGCCCAGGCCGGGAATGATGAGTGCGCCGATAACCGCAAGAAGGAGCCGCGGTTTTGAAACTGCTATCAGTGGCAGGCCAGCGGCGACAGCGGATTCGAGTTGGGGCTTTTCCGTCAGATTCTGCAAGTGTGCTCCAATGAACCACAAAGCGGGATTAGTATTAAACAGCAATTCTAAGTATGCTTTGCGGGCCTGTCAAGAAACGACGTCTTGGAAACCGAGGATCGGATACAGCAGCCCCGCGCGTGAGGAGAGTTTTAGGGTGAAGACGGAAGAAAATATCGGCCCATCGCCTGGTCGAAAAGGCACTGCCCGCCTCGTCCGAGAGGCCATCCTGGGCTCGGAGCAGAGCTTTACCGAGGGCAGTATCGGGCGGGCGATTGTCTTGCTGTCTGTCCCGATGGTCCTCGAGATGATGATGGAATCCCTGTTTGGGATCGTCAACGTCTTTTGGGTATCGCGGCTGGGTGCCGATGCAATTGCTGCGGTCGGCATTACAGAATCGCTGCTGACGGTCATTTTTGCGATTGCGATGGGACTGAGCATGGCAACAACTGCCGTGGTTGCGCGTCGCGCCGGGGAGGGCAATCCAGAAGGCGCGGCTGTCGCTGCGGTTCAGGCGATCGGGATTGGGATCGCCATCTCCGTGCCGATCGGTATCGCTGGAGTGTTCTTCACGCACCGGCTGTTTGAATTGATGGGCGCTTCGGATGGGGTGATTCGTGGGGGCGGTCGCTACGGGATGATCATTTTGGGTGGCAACATAGTCATCATGCTGCTCTTCCTGATCAATGCCATTTTTCGCGGCGCTGGAGATGCTGCCGTGGCCATGCGTTCCCTGTGGCTTGGCAACATCGTCAACATCATTCTGGACCCATGCTTTATTTTTGGATTGGGCCCATTCCCGGAGTGGGGCGTTACCGGCTCTGCGGTTGCCACGACAATTGGTCGCGGTTGCGGAGTGCTCTATCAATTGTGGGTCCTCTCTGGCAGGAAGAGTCGCGTGGTCGTGACGCGGCGGCACCTGAAGTTCGATGCCGAGGTGACTGTTCGACTGCTGCGCATATCGGTCGGCGGCATGTTGCAATATCTGGTGGCGACGGCGAGCTGGCTGGGTCTCTTGAGAATAGTTGCTGTTTTTGGCAGCGCGGCACTCGCCGGCTACACGATCGCCCTTCGCATTGTTGTCTTCGCTCTTCTCCCTTCGTGGGGCATGAGCAATGCGGCAGCGACGCTGGTTGGACAGAATCTCGGAGCGGGAAAGCCCGAGCGCGCGGAGAAATCTGTCTGGATCACTGGCCTTGCGAATATGCTGTTTCTGGGCGCGGTGGCGGTAGTCTTTATCGCGTTCGCGGAGCTTCTGATCGGGATCTTTACGGTTGACCCTGAGGTGGTTCCGTACGGCGTAGATTGTTTGAGATACATCAGCTACGGGTACGTATTCTACGCGTACGGAATGGTCATGGTGCAATCATTCAATGGCGCGGGCGATACGGTGACGCCGACGATTATCAACCTTGGGTGCTACTGGCTCTTTCAGATCCCACTGGCGTATATCCTGGCATTGAAGGTTGGATTCGGAGCGCGAGGTGTGTTTCTGGCGATTACTGTGTCGGAATCGCTGCTGGCTGTGGTGGCGGTTCTCGCATTCCGTCGAGGCAAGTGGAAAACTCGAAAAGTATAGGTGCTGACGAGCCAACGGCCGGGCGGGGCTAGTAAGGATATCCCCAGCTCGGCCGTTGCCGATTCTGACATTTTCGATTCCAGCTACCGTTGGTCAGGTCTACTTCTGGTCTGGGCTAGTGCTCCTGTTTGACAGCCGTTTGTAATACTCGTCGACCAGTTTGCGGTAGCGTTCCGGCGCCTCGCCCTGGTCAGCCAGGCGGAGATTATTGCGTCCAAGTTTGGCCTGCAGTTTACGGCTCAACTCGACCTCTACCTCGCGGAGGCGATCGATGACATCGGTTTTGAGCAATGAGGCCGTGCGCGTGTCATCTTTGTAGGTCGATTCGTTTAACTGGCGTAAAGCCTGAATGGCCTGATCGAGGTTGCGACCGGCCTCGCCATCCCGTCCGACTCCCTTACGCAGGTCTTCGAGTTCGCGAAGACGCTCCCTCATTTCAGATGCGACCTGACGTTCACCGCCCATGGGGGGGCCACCGCCCGGCATCATCTGTCCGGGTTGCTGGCTTTGAGGGTTAGGGTTCTGTGAGCCGCCACCGGGATTCTGGCCAGATTGGCCCTGCGCGCCTTGCCCGGATCCTTGCTGCTGGGAGGCTTGCTTGCCGCCGCGCCCCCCCTGTCCCTGTTGGCCTTGCTGTCCTTGTTCACCCTGTCCTTGACCCTGTTGACCTTGCTGACCCTGTTGTCCCTGCTGTCCTTGTTGACCTTGCTGACCCTGTTGTCCCTGCTGTCCTTGTTGACCTTTCTGCCCCTGCTGTCCTTGTTGACCTTGCTGCCCCTGCTGTCCTTGTTGGCCTTGTTGGCCTTGTTGGCCCTGTTGGCCTTGTTGGCCCTGCTGGCCTTGTTGGCCCTGCTGACCTTGTTGGCCCTGCTGACCTTGCTTGCCCTGTTGACCTTGCTGGGCCTGTTGCTGACCCTGGCCCTGCTGTCCTTGTCTTCCTTGTTGACCTTGTTGGCCCTGCTGACCCTGTTGGCCCTGCTGGCCTTGCTGTCCCTGCTGACCTTGAGGGTTCGGCTGTTGCCCCTTCTGTCCAGGTTGTGGCTGTTGACCCGGCAGGTTCCGTCCACTCGCACTCAGCCGTCTTTGCAGCGAGTCCAGGTTGTCAGCAATCTCTCGCGTCCGGTTGAGATCATCCTCGGCCTGTTGGCTAGATCCCTTTCGGCTGGCGTTTTTCTCGGCTTCCTGAAGTTGTTGAGCCAGTTCCTCGAGATTCTGCTGAACCATCCGATCGCCGGTCTTAGCTGCGTCCAGCCGGTCATTCTGAAGCATCTGCTTTGTACTCTTGATGCGGTCGGCCACACGATTTCGGCGAAGTCCGTTCGCGGCATCTCGTAGCTGCTCGGACGCACGTTGTTGTTCCTGACCGAGCCCACGCGCAGTCTGGTCCAAATCACGTTCAAGACTGCTCACTTCGTTCGCAAGTTCATCTTTGCGACCGGCAAGATTCTGCTTCTCAGCTTGACGGTTTGGATCCCCGGATTGCGCCCCTTTACGCGCCATGTCCTCGACCTTGTCCGCGATCTCCTTCTGCTGAGATGCAGCGCGGGATGCCCTTTGGCGCAGATCCTGAACGGACTGGCCGCCCTTTGATTGTTGCCGGCTTTGCATCTGCCGTTGCGCATCTTCGAGTTTTTGCAGAGCGCGCAGGTTCTGTGCCACAGCTTCCGTCTGATTGTTGCTCTGACCCGCAGCCTGCGCCTTCTGCATCTCATTTGCGGCCTGTTCAAGCTGGCGACTCATCTCCGCGAGCTTTGGATCGCGACGCTCGCGCGAGAGCTTCTCCATTTCCCGCGCCGCCTTACGGGTCTCATCGATCAGTTGCTGCTGCTTCCGGCCGCCTCCGCCTCCGCCAGCGCTGTTGCGCGCCTGCTGTCCTTTGCGCTGCTGCTCCTCCAGTTCCTTCTGTTGCCGTCGCGCCAGTTCCTCGAGTTTCCGTTTGGTCTCATCGTCCTGCTGCTGCCCTTGCTGCTGCTGCTCGCGCTTGAGTGTCTCGTACTGGTTCTTCATCTTGTCCAGTTCGAGCTCAAAAAGATCAGCCAGTTCCTCGGCTCGCTGGCTGCCTTGTCCACTCGCGCTTTCGCTCATCGATACTTGAATCTCACGGAAGATGGCATCTGCCCGCAGGAGCTGCTGCAGAGCGCGATGCTCCGGCGGCAGCGACTCCTTTGATTTTCGCGCCTTAAGCTCAGGCAGGACCGCTTCCATATCCTTTGTCGCCTGCGTCAGATTCTCAACAAGCTTGACGAAGTTCGCCTGCGATTCGAGCTGGTCTCCCAACCTCCCCTTGATCCGGTCGATGAGGACCTTTGTGTCGTCTCGCAGTTTCTCCTGACCCATTGAGACAGTGTTGTAGTTCTCTTCCTTCTGGGCTACGGGATAGGTTGGCTCTTCACGTTGAATACGGAAAGTCGCGGCGATCAATTCCTTCTGCCGCTTGCTGAGCGCGTTCTCCTCCTGACCGGCCCCACCGCCACCGGGAGGTTGCTGAGCCTGACGAAACTCGCGTTCGAACGGCTTGACCTCGATGAAATACATGTCGCTGGTCGCCTCCGAGTGCGCATCTCGAGCTTTGGCATAGTAGGAGATGAAATCACCCGGCTGAAGACTGTACTCTTCGAGGAAGAAGGTGTGAGCGCCCGTCATCGCTTTCGCGGCAGCGCTCTTCAACTTCTGCAGGTCGACCTTTTTCTCCTCACCTCCGTTGACCGAAAAATGCAGATCAAGGGAAGTCACCCCATAGTCATCCTCAGCCTTCGCTTCAGTAAACACTTCCTCAACACTTGTCGCCCGGGTATCTCGACCTGGCTTCTCAAAACTGACCGTTGGTGGCTGGTCGGAAAGAACCACGATGTCAAATTCGTTTGAGCCGTTGTAGGTGTCGCCGTCGACGCTGACGAGCTCTATGTGGTAACTGGAGTCCTTGCTCACGGTCAATTTGCCGACAAAGTCAGACTCGCCCTCGGGAGTCATCTCGATCTTCGTGCCATCGCGCAGCACTATCCGCGCAGCCTTTGCCTTCGCGGTCAGCTTCGACGTGATCCGCACCGACGTCCCGGCAAGCGTTGCGATCTCGCCACTATCCTCGATCGTCTTCTGCGGCATCCCCGTATAGCCCGGATAAGTCAGCTGTAAATCGATCTGCTTGACGTACGGAAGGTCGGCGACATCAAACTTGAAGGTGGCTGATTTGATCCCATTCGCTTCGACAAAGTAGTCGATCGAGTCCTGAATATTAAAGATGAAGAACTGATAGTCGCCATCGGCCTTGGCGGGTTCCATTGCCTGGCCAACCCATTGAGCGTCCTTCTGTCCATGCTTGCGCACGAAGAGAG